>DNZB01000317.1 GCA_003506635.1 Parvularcula sp. | reverse complement strand
GCGCTTGAGGGCGCGCCGGTCGCGGCGATCGACGCGGCGGTCGTCGCCTTCGGCATGCCGATGGGGCCATTTGCGCTGATGGACCTCACGGGGCTTGAAGTGAACGTCAAGATGCGCGCGGAAGCGGATCCCGCGCGCATCGACGCGGGCGCCTTTCGCATCGTCGACCGCCTTTACGCCATGGGCCGCGCCGGCAGAAAGTCCGGCGCCGGATTTTATCTTTATGAGACAGGCGCGCAGGCGCTCGCCGATCCGGCTGTCGACGCGATGATCGCGGAGGACACAGAGGGAAAGACCTTATTGAAGGGGGCAAGCGCCAGCGACCTCGCCGACCGCTGCATCCTCGCGCTCGTCAACGAAGGCGCCCGCATCCTCGAAGACGGCGTCGCGCAGCGTTCGGGCGACATCGACGTGACCTATGTCGCCGGCTACGGCTTCCCGCGCGCGCTTGGCGGGCCGATGTACTGGGCGGAGCGCCAGGGACTTGCCGCCGTCGTCGAGCGCATCCGGCGCTATCATGCGCAGACCGGCGCCGCCCGCTGGCGCCTGGCGCCGCTGCTTGAGGCCGCGGCAGCGGCGGGAGCGTGGCCGGCGCGCTGATCCGCGCCCCTTTCGCCGCGCCGGGCTTTGGGCCCGCGTTGTCCGGACGCCAGAATTCCGGTAGGCGTCCGGCGTTTTTGAAGGATTTCGCCCATGTCGGACGGGAAATCGGCGGACGGCGCCGGAAAGCTTGCGGTCGTATTCGGCGGTTCCGGCTTCATCGGGCGCAATGTGGTGCGCGAGCTTGGCAAGCGCGGCTGGCGCGTGCGCGCCGCGGTGCGCCGGCCCCATCATGCGCAGTTTCTGCGGCCGATGGGCGCGGTCGGCCAGATCCAGCTCTTCCAGGCGAATGTCCGCCATCGTCCATCGGTGGCGCGCGCCCTTGAAGGGGCGGACGCGGTCGTCAATCTCGTCGGCCTTCTCTTCCAGCAAGGCGCGCAGAGCTTTTCGCGCGTCCAGGCCGCGGGCGCGGCGCTGATCGCCGATTGCGCGAAGGCTGCCGGCGTCGACACTTTCATCCACATGTCGGCGATCGGCGCTGACCCGGAAAGCGACAGCCTTTACGCCCGCACCAAGGGCGAGGCCGAGCGCGCGGTGCGCGCCAGCGTCCCCTCGGCGACGATCCTTCGCCCGTCGGTCGTGTTCGGGCCGGAGGATCAGTTCTTCAACAAATTCGCCAGCATGGCCTCGCTGGTACCGCCCTTCCTGCCCTTGCCGATCCTCATCGGCGGCGGCGTGACGAAGTTCCAGCCGGTCTATGTCGATGATGTCGCTGACGCCGTCGCCGCCGCGCTTGTGAAGCCGGAAGCGCGCGGCAAGACCTATGAGCTTGGCGGTCCGCGCGTTTACACCTTCCGCCAGCTCCTCGAATTCATGTTGGCCGAGACGGGGCTGAAGCGCATGCTGCTGCCGGCGCCGTTCGCGGTCGCGCCGGCGCTCGGCCTTGCGGGCGAGGTCATCGGCGCGCTGCCGTTCCTCACCCCGCCGATCACGCGCGACCAGGTGACGCTGTTAAAGCGCGACAACATCGTCGCTGCGGACGCGCTGACGCTCGCCGATCTTGGGCTGACGCCGGAAACGCTTGAGGCGATCGTGCCGCGCTATCTCGCCCGCTTCCGGAAATACGGCCAGTTCGCCGAGCGCGCGGCGTAAAAGGCGCCTTTTCGACTCGCGCGGCTCGCGAATTTTCGGCGTTTTCCGCGGGTTCCAGCCGCAAAGTGCGGATTTGCCGGACAGTAAAGGCACCTTTTTTTCAAGGGCCATTCCAGGGCGCCGGGGCCGCCGGTTTTTTTTTGGAAGAGGGGCGCGCTCATCCTTCCCGACTGAATGAAATTCAGCGGGTTTTTTTCAACGCACGCGCGGCCAGAGGAGGAATTCCCCCGGATCGCGCGCCAGACCGGACTTTTCAAAGCCGCCGCGCCTTGCAGCGCGGGCGGTGCAAACGACAATCGCGCCGGGCGTCAGCCGCGGCGCGATGGAAGGAGTATGGGGCCAGCGCCCTTCGGAAGCAACACACTTATTAGGCGAATCAGTTATGGTTAACGCGCGGGAACGGGGAATCCGGGGCCGTCCCCGCGCCCCGGACGGCGCAGCCGACCGACGCCGCAGTCAAATATCCAGCTCGCCCCTCACAAAACTCGCATTCTCCGAGATGAACTGAAAGCGCAGCTCCGCCTTCTTCCCCATCAGCCGCTCGACCATGTCGGCGGAGAACTCCCGCTTGTCGTCGGCGATGACGACGCGGGCGAGCGACCGTGTTTTCGGGTCCATCGTCGTTTCTTTCAGCTGCGCCGGCATCATTTCGCCGAGGCCCTTGAAGCGGCCGGTTTCGACTTTCTGGTTCGACTTGAACTCCGACTTCAGGAGACGCTCGCGCGCGGCGTCGTCCATCGCGTAGACGGTCTTGCCTCCGGCGGTGAGACGGAAGAGCGGGGGCTGCGCCATGTACAACCTGCCGGCGTCGATCAGCTCTTTCATCTCCTGATAAAAGAACGTGATAAGGAGCGATGCGATATGCGCGCCGTCGACGTCGG
>DNZB01000072.1 GCA_003506635.1 Parvularcula sp. | reverse complement strand
CCCGACGCTTTGTCATCCGCACGCTTGATGTTGAGGAGATAAAAGCCGGCGAGACCAGCAGCGATCAGAAATATCAGACCAGGCGCCGCCCAGAGGAATATCGTGTTCTCCTGCATCGGCGGCTTCAGCAGGACATAATCGCCATAACGGTCGACCAGAAACTGCAGCACTTCTTCGTCGCTGTCGCCGGCGACCAGCCGCTCGCGAACGATGATGCGCATGTCCTTGGCGAGCGGCGCATTGGAATCGTCGATGCTCTGGCTCTGGCAGACGACGCAGCGCAATTCGCGGCTTATGATTCGCGCGCGCTGTTCCAGCGCCGCGTCGGCGAGCACCTCATCGGGTTCGACCGCGAACGCAGCCCCGATCAATGAAAGCCACAAAAGGCTGAGGGTGATGATCCTACGCACCGGGCCGCAACTCCTCTTCTTTCAGTTGCAGGACTAGCGGACGCAATTGCTCGCGCCAGATTCTTGGCGTGATCGGACCGACCTGCTTGTATCTTATGCGGCCTGCGGCGTCGACGACGAAAGTCTCCGGCGCGCCGGTGACGCCGAGGTCGATCGCGGTGCGCCCGGCCGCATCGTCGCCGATGAATTCATAAGGGTTGCCGTGCTTTTCGAGCCAGCGCGATCCGGCGCCCTTGGGGTCCTTCCAGTCGATGCCGACCAGCACGACGTCTTCGCTCTTTGCAATCTCCATCAGCATCGGATGCTCGATCACGCAGCTCGCGCACCATGAGCCGAATATGTTGATAAGCGCGACCTTTCCGGCGATGTCGTGCGAGGAGAACCCATTTTCAAATCCTTCGATCGCGGCGAGATCGATCGCCGGCAAAGGCTTGTCGATGAGAACGGAAGGAATGCGCGAGGGATCGCGCTGAAGTCCGAGCGCGAAATAGCCGCCAAGCAGGATGAAGAGCGCAAGCGGCGCAAGAAGAAAGAGCCGTCTCATGCCGCCGCTCCCGCCGCCGCGACCGCTTTCGGCGTAGGCGCTCGACGCCGCGCGCCGGCGCGCTCTGCGGCTGCGACGATGCCGCCGACCGCAAGCAAGCCTGAGCCGAACCAGAGCCAGAAAACGAGCGGATTGTAATAGGCGCGCACGGCCCAGCCGGCGCCTGCCGTCTGCTCGCCGAGCGTCAGGTAGAGATCGCCGGCGAGCGTCGTCCAGATGCCGGCTTCCGTCGTCTGCATCCCGCGCACCGGATAAAAGCGCCGTTCCGCCTTCATCTCGCGGATGGGCTTGCCGCCTTTCTCAATGGCGAAGACGGCGTGTTCGGCCACGAAGTTCGGGCCGGTCGCCTCGACGACATCGACAAGGCGCGCCTCGTAGGCGCCGGCGCGGATCACGTCGCCCCTCTGCATGCGCTGAACGGTTTCAGTGCGCCACACCCCGGCGCCAAGGACGCCGAGCGCGACAATCGCGAGGCCGACATGCGCGATGATCATGCCGAGATAGGATGGCGGCAGGCCGCGAAGGCGCGCCATTGACGCCTGATAAGCCCCCGATCGAAATTTCGCGCGCATGCCGAGATCGCCGAACGTCGCGACAAGCGCCCAGACCGCAAGGCCTGCGCCGAGCGCGGCTGCGACAGGCTTCGGCCAGGTGAGCCATGCGGCGATGACAAACGCCGCGACGCCCGCTAGCGCCGCCGCGAGCAACCGCGCAAGTCCTTCCTTCAGCGCGCCGCGCTTCCAGGCGAGCATCGCCCCCGGCGCGAGGATCAACAGCAGGATCGCCATCAAGGGAAGGAACGTCGCGTTGAAATAGGGCGCGCCGACGGAAATCCGCTCGCCGCTGACGATGTCGACAAAGAGCGGATAGAAAGTGCCGATAAAGACAGTGCCGCAGGCGGTGACGAGAAGGACGTTGTTGAGAAGGATCGCGCCTTCGCGGCTGACCGGCTGGAACGTCGATTGCGAAGTCAACGCCGCGCCGCGCACGGCGAAGAGCGCGAGCGAGCCGCCGACGACGGCGGCGAGAATGGCGAGAATGAATACGCCGCGCGCCGGATCGACGGCGAAGGCGTGCACCGAAGTCAGGATTCCGGACCGCACAAGGAAGGTGCCGATGAGACTGAGCGAGAAAGCGAGAATGGCGAGCAGCGCCGTCCACACCTTGAGCGCGTCGCGCTTTTCAACGACGCGCACCGAGTGAAGGAACGCCGTGCCGGCGAGCCACGGCATGAAGGAGGCGTTTTCAACCGGGTCCCAGGCCCAGAACCCGCCCCAGCCAAGTTCGTAATAAGCCCACCACGAGCCGAGCGCGATGCCGATCGTCAAGAATACCCAGGCCGCTAGCGCCCACGGCCGGACGACGCGCGCCCATTCAGCGTCGATGCGCTTTTCAATGAGGCCGGCGATGGCGTAGGCGAAGGTGACCGAAAAGCCGACATAGCCGAGATAGAGAAACGGCGGATGGATGGCGAGACCTGGATCCTGCAACAGCGGATTGAGATCGGCGCCGTCGGCGGGCGCCGGAAAAATCCGAGCGAACGGATTTGACGTGAAGAGAATGAACGCGATGAAAGCGGCGGCGACGGCCCCTTGAATCGCCAGCGCATTCGACGTCAGCGTCGAGCGCGCGTTGCGTCCGACGAGCGAGACGGCCGCGCCGTAAAGCGCCAGAATGAGAACCCACAAGAGCATTGAGCCTTCATGGTTTCCCCAAACGCCGCTCAGCTTGTAGACGAAGGGTTTGGCGGAATGCGAATTCTCAACGACATTGACGACGGAAAAATCCGAAACCGCATGCGCGACCATCAGGCAGCCGAAGGCGAAGGCGACAAGCCCGCCCTGCATGATCGCCGCCGACCGCGCGATGGCGCGCAGCGCCGGATCGCCCGCGCTGAACCCGACAAAGGGAAAGACAGCCTGAAAAACCGCGGCGAACAGTGCAAGGATGAGGGCGAACTGGCCAAGCTCGGCGGTCATGCGGCGTCACCTCTAACGTCTTGGAAGCCAACGCCCTTTTAGTCTTGAATGCGCGCGATTGGCCACTGCCCTGGCGTCCGTATTCGCGAGAATCTTGAAGTTCTTGATCCCTATCAAGCTCGCCAGCGAAAGCTCGACGATCATAAGGTTGGCCACTTTCAGGCGGCCTATGGCGAAAAAAGGCGCCGGCGCGATGCGCGCGGGTCTGCGCAGGGGAAATGTGGGGATTACCGCCCGTGCCATGCAAGCCGCGCTTGCGCGCCGCATTTCAGCGAAAGCGTGCGCGCCCTTCAGCCGCGGTGATCTGATTCGGCGCGATCTTCTTGGCGACGAGGTCGTGCGCGCGGACCTAATGTGAGCCCTATGCCTCCCGCGTTCACCGAGCGACGGTGACCGTGCGCCTGACCCAGATGCGGCCGGCGGCGCGGACTATACCGCTCAACGACACGCTCGACCGGAGCGGCGATCGGGCGCTCGATCGATTCAGAAGCGGCCGACGTTGAGGCGGCCATAAGCGTGATGAGCGATAATGGCCTCGGAGCAACCATGACGGGTGCTTTCGCCGGGTCCCGACATGTCCGCGGCAATTGGCTGGCGTCGCTCCTCAGAAATCGACCGCCCGGCCTTTGCGCTCCCAGTCGCCATAGCG
>DNZB01000357.1 GCA_003506635.1 Parvularcula sp. | reverse complement strand
TGCGCGAGAGCTGCTCGCGCGCCTGTTCGAAATGGTTGTGATAAAGATGCGCGTCGCCGAGCGTGTGGATGAAGTCGCCCGCCGCAAGCCCCGTCGCCTGCGCCACCATGTGCGTCAGCAGCGCATAGGACGCGATGTTGAACGGCGCGCCGAGAAAGATATCCGCCGAGCGCTGATAAAGCTGGCAGGAAAGGCGCCCCTTCGCGACAAAGAACTGGAAGAGGCAATGACAGGGCGGCAGCGCCATGTCGGCGATCTCCGCCGGGTTCCACGCCGACACGATGAGGCGGCGCGAATGCGGATTGCGTCTGATCTCCGCGACCACCGAGGCGAGCTGGTCGATCGTCTCGCCGTTCCGGCCCGGCCATGATCGCCATTGTCGCCCGTAGACGGGGCCAAGCTCTCCGTTGGCATCCGCCCATTCATCCCAGATCGAAACGCCGTTCGCCTTCAGATAGGCGATGTTGGTGTCGCCCGCGATGAACCACAAAAGCTCATGCACGATCGATTTCGTATGGAGCTTCTTCGTCGTGACGAGCGGGAAGCCGTCCTTGAGGTCGAACCGCATCTGATGGCCGAAGATCGAGCGCGCGCCGGTGCCTGTGCGCTCCGCCCGGTCATCGCCCGCTTCGAGCGCCCGGCGCATCAGATCGTGATATTGCCGCATCGGTTCTGCGAATCTCCCTGGGGCGGCGATTTTACCGGCCTCTCACCGGGCTGTCGCCGCTCGCCGGACTTGATCATGCGTGATAGTTTCGCACAGAAGGCCCATTGCCGTGCCCTGCTCATGGGAATCGGGATTCCGGCCTTGGGGAAAGTGCGCGGGGCATGACGAAGGCAGAACCGGAAGAAGCGGCGCAAGGCGGGGGGCTCGCGCTCGTCAGCCTTCTGATCGGCCTCGCGACGGGCGGGGCCGTTTACGGCGTCATAGAGGTTTGGGGCGACACGGGCCGGCCGGGCGCGGTCCCCGCGACGCTGATGCAGATCATCGTAACGCTTTCCGCCGGCTGGCTACTTCTCGCGGAGCGCGGGCGCATGGTCCGCGCGCTCCTGCCCGCCGCGATCATCGCCGCCGTGCTCGCCGCGCCGACCTGGTTTTTCGCCGCGGCCGCTCCTGCCGGCGACGGTGATTTTGAATTTGACAAATTTCCGGTTTTCTTCTGGGGCGCCGTCGCGGCGCCGCTGTCGTTTTTTCTGATGGTGACGCTCGCCAAGTCGGTGATCGAGACCGGCGCGCCGCCGCGCTATGATCGCGTGTTCCTGCACGGCCTGACGCTGCCCTTGATCGGCGGCGGGGCGCAGCTCTTCGCGGGGCTTTCGTTCGTGCTTCTTTACGCATGGGCGGCGCTGCTGAAGCAGATGAACGTCGACTTTTTCTCGAAGCTCTTTGATGAACCGTGGTTCATCCTGCCCTTCCTCGGCGCGATCGGCGGGCTGTCGATCGCCATGATCCGCGGACAACAGGCGGTGCTTGGCGCGCTGCGCTTTCTCCTCCTTCTCTTTTCCCGCATCGCCATGCCGATCATGGCGGTTTTTTCCCTGACCTTCCTCGCCGCGCTCGCCGCCAATGGTCCGGGCGCGATTTTCGACCGGCCCTATCCGGGCGGCATCATGATCGGCCTTGCCTTTGCGGGGATGCTGATCTTCAACGGCGTCTATCAGAACGGCGAAGGCGGGCCGCCGCCCTGGTGGCTGCGCCTGCCGACCCTTGTCGCGATCGCGGCCTTTCCGGTTTACGCAGGGCTCGCCGCATGGGCGTTTTCCATGCGTGTCGACCAATATGGCCTGACGCCGGCGCGGATTGTCGGCCTTGCGATGAACGGGCTCGCTTTCGCTTACAGCATCGTGCTGATCGCCGGCCTCCTCACCGAACTCAACTGGAAGGGCAAGCGCTGGATGGCGCCGGTCGCGCGCCTTAACACCGCGATGGCGGCGCTGTGGGTCGTGGTTCTGATCGGCGTTTCCTCGCCGCTTTTTTCAAGCTGGACGCTGAGCGCGCGAAGCCAGGAGCGCGTCTTGATGACCGGCAAGGTCGCGGCGAAGGATTTCGACTTCGGTTATCTCCGCTTCCGCCTCGGCAAGCCAGGCGCGGCGGCGCTCGCCCGCATCGAGGCCGCCGCGGCAGGCCGCGCCGACGAGGCCGACATCCGCGCCGGCATCGCGCGCGCCAGAGCAGCGCTCAGCTATTGGGAATACCAGAATCCCGAACTCGTCACGTCGCAGCCGGAGCCCGAACTTGAACCCCCGGCGGCCGCGCCGCCGGCCGGCGAACCCACGCCGCCCGGCCCGATGGACCTTGAATTCAATCCGGGCGATACGGCCGGTGATCCGGGTACGGAGGAATAGCGCCGCCCCTATTCCTCGCCCTCAGGATCGGCCATCAGCTTTTCCCTGGAGACCTGTTCCTCGGTCACCTTCGCGCGTTCGATGATGTAGTCGACTACGCGCTCTTCAAAGAGCGGGGCGCGGATCTGCGCGACCGCTTGCGGGTTCTGCTGGTAGAATTTGAGGACCTGCTGCGGCGTCACCTGCTGGCCTTGCATCGTGAGCATCCGCGCTTCGTGCAACGCCCGCTCCTGCACGGCGCGCTGGAGGGCGTCCTGCGGCACCTGCACGTCGGCGCGACGGCCGATTTCAGCGAGCACGAGGCCGAGGCGCACGCGGCGGACCGCGATTTTCCGGTATTCGTCTTTCAGCTCGTCTTCGCTTTTGTCCTTGTCTTCCTCGTCGCGCTCCGCGTTTTCGACCTGCGCCCAGATCTGACGGAACTCGGCCTCGACCATCGACTTCGGCAGATCGAAATCATGGCCGGCGTCGAGCTTGTCGAGGAGAAGGCGCTTCAGATGGCCGCGCGAATACCCGCGATACTCGGACTCCAGCCGTTCGCGCAGGCGTTTTTTGAGATCGGCGAGATCGTCGAGGCCGAGCTTCTTCGCGAAGTCGTCGTCGACCACGGCGTCCTTCGGCGCCTTCACTTCACTGACCGTCACGGCGAAGACGGCGTCCTTGCCGGCGAGTTCGGACGCGCCATAAGCCTCGGGGAACGTCACCTTGACTTCGACCTCCTCGCCGGCCTTCGCGCCGATGAGCTGGTCTTCAAAGCCGGGGATGAGGGCGCCCGACCCGAGAACGACGCTCTGGCCTTCGCCCTTGCCGCCCTTGAATTCAGCGCCGTCGATCGAGCCGACAAAATCGATGATGAGAAGGTCGTCCTTCGCCGCCTTCCCGTCCGCCGGCCGCGGCTCGTAATCGCGGCTCTGTTCGGCGAGCTTTTGCGCGGCTTCGTCGACTTCGGCGTCTGTCACCGCGGCGACCGGGCGCTTCAGCGCAAGGCCGTCGACGGCCATCGGCTCGAACTCGGGAAGAATTTCGGCGTGTACGGAATATTCAAGGTCCGCCTTGCCGTCGATCACCTCTTCGATGTCGCCGGCGAGGTGCGGATGCGGCGTCGTCGCCGGCTTCAGGTTGCGGTCGGTGAACGCCTTGAAGCTCGTCTCGTTGACGATCTCCTGCAAGATCTCGCTCATCACGCCCTTGCCGTACATCTTCTTGAGGAACGGCAGCGGCGCCTTGCCCTTGCGGAAACCCTTGAGGTTCACGCGGCCCTTGATGTCGGAAAGCCGCTCGGTGAGCCTGGCGTCAAGCTCGGAGGCCGGCACCTTCACTTTAAAGCGGCGCTCAAGGCCCTCGGCGGTCTGTTCGGTCACTTCCATGGTCGTCCAAGCTCTTTCGTTCTGTCGTTCACCGGCTCGCAGGACACGTGCGGGCGGAGGGATTTGAACCCCCACGCCTTGCGGCGCTGGAACCTAAATCCAGTGCGTCTACCAATTCCGCCACGCCCGCGACGGGCAAGTCTCCGCCCGCAAGGAGCCCTGCCCCCGGGCGGTCGGAAGGGCGTCTCTATAGCAGGGAAAAACCGGGTGTCGAGCGCCCGCGCGGACGCCCTTCAGAACCGCTTTTCGAACCACATGACGCTGTAATAGCGGCCGAATTTGCGCCCCACCTCGTCAAGGGTCGAAACCTCGCGGAAGCCGAACCGCTGGTGCAGCCGCACCGAGACGGGATTGGGCGCGACGATGAGCGCATAAGCCCGGTGCACGTCAGCGCGGCCGAGCGCGGCGAACAGCGCATCGTAAAGCGCCTTGCCGGCTCCTTTTACGCTCTCTGCCTTGTTCCGT
>DNZB01000003.1:659-6521 GCA_003506635.1 Parvularcula sp. | reverse complement strand
TCCGCCTCGCAGACGAAGCGGCGCGACCATTCCTCGCCGCGCGCGTTCGAGGCGCGAAACTGCGCGACCATGCGGACGGAGCCGTCAGCGAGCGTTTCAAGATCGGTCGGCGCGCCCGGCATGGCGACGGTCAGCCCGCCGGCGCCGGCGGCGCCGCGGGTCTCAGCGACGCATTCGCGGAAGGCGGCGTTGACCGCGACGCGGTCGGCCGACCGGGAACGCGGCTCGCCGCCGAGAAGGTCCGGCTCGCCGGCGCCATAGCCGCCCGGCTCGTCGCGCCGCGCGCTGCGGATGTCGCCGTCATACTGATAAGGGCGCGAGTCACGCTGATAATAATAGTCGTCGTCGAAGGCGCCGGCGCGGCGGCGATCGTCATAATCGCGGCCGCGATAACGGCGGTCGTCATAGCGGTCGTAATCGCGGTCGCGCCGATCATCGAGCGCGCGATCGATCAGGATCGCACCGCCGATGATGCCGACGGCGATCAGCGCCGCCTCGCCGCCCGAAAGGCCGCCGCGGCCGTGATGCCGGCCGTGTCCATGGCCGCCGCGGTCATAGCCGCGACCATAATAGCCCCGTCCGCCATATCCGTGGCCATAATATCCAGAACCGCCGTAATAGCCGTCATAGCCGCCATAATAGCCGCCGCCGGCGAAGGCGGGTGTCGATGCGGCGGCGAACGCTGTCGCGGCGGCAGCGATCAGCGCCGCTTTGGCGCGCTTGCCCGTGCGGGTCTTGCGGCTCGGTCTGTCGGCGGCGGTCATGGCAAGGCTCCTTGAATACGCGATGTCACGCCCTGAAGGTCAGCGATTTTTCGTGGCGGAAATGCGGCGTCGGCGGCGCGCATGAACTTGCCGACAGAAATGTGATCGAAAGGGAAGAAAAGCGGGGGCCCGGCCGTCTCATTTTGGCAAGCGGCGGAAATCGGTCCGGCCGTCAACGCTTTGGAGCCCCCCATGAAAACCCTCATCGCCGCCGGCCTTATCCTTGCCGCGGGCTTTGCCGCCGCCGCGCCGGCCGCCGCGCAGACCGCGACACGCCTTCGCCTCCAGTGCACCGCCGAGGGCGCGACCGATCACAGCATCTCGGCGCGCTTTGAGCAGCGCGGCGCACGCCGCAAGTTCGACGCCTCGTTCGAAGCCGCGCCGGGACTTGGCTGGGCCGCCGGTCAGTTCCTGACGGTGCGGGTCGGATCGGTCAATGTCGGCACGATGCGCCTTATCCGCGACGCCGCGAGCGGCGACATCATCGGCGATCTCGAATTCGACACCCGCGTCGATAATGGCAACCCGTTCCCGGCGAATTTCCCCGCGGTCCGGGCTGGCGCGAATGTGCGCGTCGGCCCTCTCGCCTGCGCACTGCGCTAAGGCGAACCGGCGGGACGCGGCGGGGACTCCCCCCCTTTCGCGTCCCGCCTTGCATTCCGGCCCTGAAGCGCGCGATTATCCGGGCCGGAGGGCGTATGATTCGAGGGCTGATCGCACTCGCGGCCGCGGCGGCCGTCGCCGGATGCGCCGGCGGAATGAAGCGCGCCAATTGCGCGGCGGCGGATTGGGCGGCGCTCGGGTTTGCGGACGGCCGCGAAGGCGCGCCGCTGAAGGTTTCCGAAAACCGGCTGAGCGCTTGCGCCGCGCAGGGCTTTGCCGTCGATCGCACGGCGTTCGCCGCGGCGCGCCGCGAAGGTCTTGCCGCCTATTGCACGCCGGCGGGCGGCTTCGACGCAGGCCGCCTTGGCCAGGACTATAACAAGGTCTGCGCGCCGGAAGCGGAACCGGCGTTTCTCGCCGGCTACGCCGACGGCGAAAGGCTTTACGCGCTTTTGCGCGCGGAGCAGGAAGCCGAGCGCGCGCGCAAGGCGGCGCTTGACGCGCTCGACCAGCATTCATTCCTTCTCAAAGCCGTCGACAAGCGCGCCATGTCATCGACGATCAGCAATGAGGATCGCGAAGGCGCGCGGCAGGAAGCGGCCTATCGCCGCCGCGATATCGCGCGACTTGAACAGAACCTGCCGAAGCTGGAGGCCGCGATCGCCGCGGCGCGCGCCGATCGCGAGGCGTTCGAGGCGGCCTTGCGCGCCTCAGGCCGGATTTTCTGAAAGCTTGCGCCGCGCCGCCAGACAATCCGCCGCGATCTGGGTTTTCAGCGCGTCAAGGCCGTCGAATTTGCGTTCGTCGCGCAGGAAAGCGATGAACTCGACGCCGATCGTCCTGCCGTAGAGGTCGCCCGAGAAATCGAACAGGTGAACTTCAAGCAGCGGCGCGACCTCGCCGACCGTCGGCTTGCGGCCGAAATTGGCGACCGCGTCGAAGCGCCTCCCCCCGACGACGGCGCGCACCGCATAAACAGCGCGGCGCGGCTCAATCAGCTCGCCGAGCGTCAGATTGGCGGTCGCAAAGCCGAGCGTGCGCCCGATCTGGCGGCCACGCCCGACGACGCCGTCAACGCGCCAGGGCCGGCCGAGCATCGCCGCCGCGCGGTCCATCGCGCCTGAGAGGATCGCCTCGCGCACCGCCGTCGAGCCGATTTTTTCCGTATGCTGAGGATCGGCCAGCGGCTCGACCGCAAGGTAGGAAAGCCCGTGTGCGGCGCAAAGCGCGGAAAGACCGCTTGCGTCGCCGGCGCGGCCCGCCCCGAAACGAAAATCGCCCCCGGTGACGACGCCCGCAAGACCTAGCCTCCCCTTCAGCACGCCTTGCACGAAGGCTTCCGGCGAAAGGCGCGCGAGCGCCTTGTCGAAGGCCAGCGGCAGCACCGCAGCGGCCCCCGCCTCGATCAGCAGAGCGTCGCGCGCCGCCGGCGCGGTGATCAGGAAGGGCGGATCGTCAGGCCGGAAATAGCGGCGCGGATGCGGGTTGAAAACGACGGCGGCCGGCGCGGCGCCGATTTCGCGCGCAAACGCGATCGTGCGTTCGACGAGGAACCGGTGCCCGCGATGGACGCCGTCGAAATTGCCGATCGCCGCAGCGTAGCGCGCGCTTATCGCCATCGGAGCCCCGTCGCGGCGTAAGCGGCGGCGACGCCAGCCTTCTTCAGCGCGGCGGCGATCGCATCAGCGCCGGCGCCGCCTTCGTGCACGCCGCCCTCGCCCGCGATCAACAGCGCGTCGATCCCTTGCGCGTTCGCCCCGGCGATATCGGTCTTGAGACCGTCGCCGATGACAAGCGTGCGGTCCTTCGCGATCTCGCGGCCGGCGGCGCGGGCGAGTTCCGCCATCGCGACGTCATAGATCGGCGCATGCGGCTTGCCGCCATAGATGACCCTTGCGCCGAGGCGCTCATAGATTTCCGCAAGCGCGCCCGCGCACCAGATCATCCGTCCGCCCCAGTTCACGACGATGTCGGGATTGGCGCAGATCATCGGCAGCCCGCGCGCCGCGCCTTCCGCCAGCAATGCGCGATAATCTTCCGGCGTGTCGCGCTGATCGTCAAAAAGCCCCGTGCAGATGATGAAGCCTGCGCGGTCGAGCGGCGCGAAGGCGATATCGAGTCCATCATAAAGGCCGTCGTCCTTTTCCGGGCCGAGCTTGAATGCGGGGGCGGGCGCCATCGCCGCGATCGCCGCGCGCGTCGCATCGCCCGAGGTGACGACGCCGTCATAAGCGGCGCGCGGCAGCCCAAGGCGGTCAAGCTGCCCCGGAATGATCGCGCGCGGGCGCGGCGCGTTCGTCAAGACGACGACCGGTCCGCGCGCGCGGCGGAATTCGATCAGAGCCTCAGCGACGCCCGGAAACACCCTGACGCCGTCATGGATGACGCCCCACGCGTCGCAGAGGAGCGCGTCATAGCGATCGGCGATCGCGGAAAGTCCGGCGATGAAAAGGGGCGGCGCCATGGCGCGAGGCCTATGGCTCCCTGCCGGCGCCGGTCAAGGTCTTTACGCCGCCGCCTGATCGGGCCTCGGCGCATGATCGCCGAGGTAGAAATCGGCGCGGCGCGCGGGGCCGAAAAGATTGCCCTGGCCGTAATCGATGCCGAGGCTCAAGATCTCCGGCATGTGGTTTTCAAATTCGATCTTCTCGGCGATGAGGTCGACGCCGGCGTCGGCGAGACGCTTGCGGAAGGCGCGCAGGCGCGCGCGCGCCGCTTCGTCCGCGCGGCTCGCCGCGAGGAGAAGCCCCGCCGGCGCCTTGGCGAAGCAGAAATTGCGGGCGCGCAAGCCTTCCCAGTCAAGGTCGATCGAATGGACGTGATCAATCGAGAAGACGAAGCCCTTCGCCGCGATGGCGTTGAGGTTTTCAAGCACCTTCGGGTGCATGGTCTGGATCGCGGGATAGGTGAATTCAAAGATGATGTTCGCAGCGAGATCGCTGTTGGTTTCAAGATAGTCCGTCAGCTGATTGAAGAAGTCGGTGTCGTAGATCGTCGCCGGCGACAGGTTGCAGAAGACGGCGAGCCGCGGCGTGCGGCGAAGCTCGGCCCGGAGCGCCTGGATGCAGCGCATCAAGATCATGTTGTCGATGACGCCGATGCGGTTCGCGCGCTCGGCGGATTCAAGATAGTCCGCCGGCTTCAGGACGCGCCCGTCAGCCTCGCGCAGGCGCGAAAACGCCTCGAAATAGCGCGGCTTGCGCTGCGGCAGGCTGACGATCGGCTGAAGATAAAGCTCGATGCGGCCCGATTCGATCGCGTCGCGCACGCGCGCCAGCGTCGCGCGGTCCCCGGCGTCGGCTGACGAGGCGATCGCGAAGGCCGCCCGGTCCCCCGGCGCGGCCGGCGCATCGGGCGCGGCGCGGTTCACCAGACGGCGCATCATCTCGAATTCGGTTTCAAGGCGCGACAGCGCAAAGCCCATGCGCGCATGGAGAATGAGCACGACGAGCAGCGCCGCGCCGAGCGCGTATTCGATATCGGGCGGCATGCCTTGCAGCACCGACGCCGCCAGCAGCACGGCGCTGGTGACCCCGGCGGCGAAGTGAACGCCGAATCCGTAACGGGAGGAGCGCAAATTCGTATTCATCGCGGGGCCCTGGCTCATCGCTTCGGCCGCGACCCTCTTTCGCGGCGCAGGAAGAAGCTTAGGCGCGAGCCGTTGCAACAGGCTTAATGCGCGCCTGCGCGCCGCCGGAAACGCGCCGTAGACGGATGTTAACAATCCCTGAAAACGAAAACGCCCGGCCGGAGCCGGGCGTCCGCGTCTTGAGGATTGAAAGCCGTTTAGCTGTTGAACTGGCTTTCGACCGGATCGATGAGGATTTCGACGCGGCGGTTCGCCGCCTGGCCCGCCGCCGTCGCATTGTCGCCGATCGGGCGGGTTTCGCCAAAGCCGACGGCGTTAAGGCGCGCCGGGTTGACGCCCTGCGAGGCGAGATAGTTCGACACCGAAAGCGCGCGGCGCTGCGAGAGGTCGAGATTGTAGCTGTCCGACCCGCGCGCGTCGGCGTGGCCGGCGACGGTCACCGTCGTCTTGTCGAATTCATCAAGGACGATCGCGACCGAATTCAGCGTCTCGTAAAAGCCGGCCTGAATGTCGGCCTGCGCCGTATCGAAAGTGATGTCCGACGGCATGATGAGGCGGATGTTGTCGCCCTCGCGCTGGACCTGGACGCCGGCGTTGAGAAGGCGTTCGCGCAGTTTGGCTTGCTGCTGGTCCTGATAAACGCCGATGCCGCCGCCGATGACGGCGCCCGCGATCGCGCCGATCGCCGCGCCCTTGCCCGGCTTGCCGGCGATCGCGCCGCCGATCGCACCCGCCGCCGCGCCCGCCGCCGCGCCTGCCGCGCCGGAAGTCACGACCCGGCCGGCGCGTTTATCGCCGGTATAAGGGTTCGTCGTGCAGGCCGCCGCAAAGATCGCGAGCGAGCCCAGAAGTAACGCCTTGCGCATCCAATTCTCTCCTTCGTTCGGGAGGTTCCCCGTCGGCCGC
>DNZB01000003.1:0-304 GCA_003506635.1 Parvularcula sp. | reverse complement strand
GGCGAAATCCGGGCCGGACGGGGCCGGCGCCAGGGCCAGCCGATCAAGAAGCGTTGACCGGCGCCCTTGACGCCCAAACGGCCCTTTCCTATGTCGCTGCTAGCAGTCGCCCAAGGCGAGTGCCAACGCTTGGGCTCCGCCTGGGCGACGCAAATTAACTCATTGTTTCTGAAGAAAAAAGGGAGACTACACCCGTGAAATTCAGACCGCTCCACGACCGGGTCCTCGTTCGCCGGATCGAAGAGGAATCGAAGGTCGGCTCGATCATCATTCCCGATACCGCCAAGGAAAAGCCCCAACAGGG
>DNZB01000349.1 GCA_003506635.1 Parvularcula sp. | reverse complement strand
CTTCGCAGGACCGATCACCGGCGTTGAGGGCTATCTTGAAAGCGCGCCCATCGGCCTTCTCGCCGGGCGCTTTGCGGCGGGCGATGCGCTCGCCCAACCGGGTGAACCGCCGCCGCGCACGACCGCGCTCGGCGCGCTTTTGCATCATATTACAGTGGGTCATGTCGGCGGCGCCAAAGGCGCCTTCCAGCCAATGAACGTCAATTTCGGGCTTTTCCCCGATATCGACGAGCCCCGTACCGACGCCGAAGGGCGCCCAATCAAAGGCAAGGACCGCGGCCGGGAACGCAAGCGCCAACTGTCACACAGGGCGCTGCGCGACCTTGACCCGTGGCTTAAGATTGTTCGCTATGCCGCTGAATAAAAAAGAAAAAGGCCGCTGCGGTAAACCGCAGCGGCCCGCCCTTCCCACGGCTTGGGGGAGACTAGCCGCAGTATTGGACTGGTGTGTGCCGCCCGCAAAGAGAAGGAGGCAAAAGAGAACCCTGGTCGAGGTTTTTAGCTCGCCCGTCCTAAACTCGATCCGCGATTTAGAACCGGGGTTCTTGCGGGTCAAGCCGAACTCGATCAACTTTTCGTTAGGTTGTAACAGCGTGAGGCCACACCGTGGGCGAGGATGCCAAGCAAAGGGCGATTGCCGAAATCGAATCCTATCTCGCCCAGCAACGCACCCATCGCCCCAGCGTCGCGCTGACGGACGGGCGATCGGCCAAAGCCGCCTCCACGATCGGCCAGATCCTGGCGGCCGGCCGCCGCGTCTTCCTCCGCGACGGCCATGCCGGGCTTTCCTTGCGCAAGGTGGCGGACGAGGCGGGCGTCGCGGTCGGGAACGTCAATTATTATTTCGGAACCAAACGCGCACTGATCGAGGCGGTGCTGTGCGAAGCGCTCGCCGACTATATCGAGGAGCACATCAAGCAATTCGAAAGGGATCGGGACGCCCCGCTCGATATTCTTCTCAATGTCCTGACGTTTTACGTCTCCAACGCGCGCTCGTCGCACGCGCTCTTTTTTCACGTGTGGGGCTTTGCAGCGAGCGGGCCGGAGGCGAAAGAACTGATCCGCAAGCTTTACCGGCCGATCGGGCGTTTCATCTATTTCCTGGTCCGCGCCGCGCGTCCCGACGCGGACGAGACGCGCGTGCGCGAAATCGTGTTGCAGCTGTTCAGCCTCGAAGAAGGCGTGAAGCTTTTCATCGGCATGGGGCCCCCGGACAATCCAGCGCTGGCGACGGCGGAAACGCATATTCGAACGCTCGCGCGCCGCATCGTATCGGCCGATTGATCCCTAGCGCGCGGGCCGCCATGGTGGCGGCATGACCGACGCGATCGAGATGATCATTGAGCCGCGCCG
Source organism: Parvularcula sp. (assembly GCA_003506635.1). Lineage (GTDB taxonomy): Bacteria > Pseudomonadota > Alphaproteobacteria > Caulobacterales > Parvularculaceae > Amphiplicatus. The sequence goes on along the minus strand of DNZB01000349.1, from coordinate 6,841 downwards.
CCGCGACCTCGGCGGTTTTGAGGTCGCCCGGGTCCTGCCTTACGCGAATCGTCGCATGGTCGGGCCTTTCGTCTTCTTCGATGAAATGGGTCCCGCGGATTTTCCCCCGGGCAAGGGCGTCGATGTGCGCCCGCATCCGCATATCGGCCTGGCGACCGTCACCTATCTTTTCGACGGCGAGCTGCGCCACAAGGACAGCCTCGGTTTCGACCAGGCGATACGGCCCGGCGACGTCAACTGGATGACGGCGGGACGCGGGATCGCGCATTCGGAACGCACGGACGCCGGCCCGCGCGCGCGCGGCCAGCGGCTTCACGGCGTTCAAAGCTGGGTCGCGCTGCCCGCGGACGCCGCCGAGATCGAACCCTCGTTCCACCACCATCCCGCGGCGACCTTGCCGGTGTTCGAGCAGGGCGGGATGCGCGCGCGCCTTATCGCGGGCGAAGCCTTCGGGCGCGTCTCGCCGGTCAAGATCCATTCGCCGACGTTCTATGTCGCGATCGAGGCGGAAGAGGGCGCCGCCTTTTCCCTGCCGGACGAATATGAGGAGCGCGCGCTCTACATTCTCTCCGGCGCCGCCATGGCGGACGGCGCGCGTCACGAACGCGGGCGGATGATCGTCTTCAAGCCGGGCGCTGATCCGCGCCTCGTCGCTTCGGCGCCGATGCGCGCCATGCTCCTCGGCGGCGCGCCCCTTGGACCGCGGCTTCTCTGGTGGAATTTTGTCGCGTCGTCGGCCGAACGCCTTGAACAGGCGAAGCGCGACTGGGCGGCGTCGGCCGCCGGGGGCTTCGCGGCGACGACCTTCGCGCTGCCTCCCGGCGAAACCGAGCACATTCCTCTGCCTACGGAGTAAATTGATTTGTCTTCGGAATTTACCGGCAAAATCGCGCTCGTCACCGGCGCCTCGCGCGGGATCGGGCGCGCCGCCGCCGTCGCGCTCGGCGCCGCGGGGGCGCATGTCATCCTGCTCGCCCGCACGGTCGGCGGACTTGAAGAGACGGACGACGAGATTCGCCGCGCGGGCGGAAAGGCGACGCTGATCCCCGCCGATCTTTCCGACTTCGCGTCGATCGACCAGCTCGGCCCCGCGATCGGCCAGCGCTTCGGACGCATCGACATTCTGGTTCTGAACGCCGGCGTTCTCGGCGAGCTGGCGCCCGTTCCCGACATCGCGCCGAAGATGTGGCGGCAGGTTTTCGACGTCAATGTCGAAGCGAATTGGCGCCTTCTGCGCGCGCTCGATCCTTATTTGCGCGCCAGCGCGGCGGCGCGCGTCCTTGTCATGACCTCGCGCGCCGGCGGCGAGGTCGCAAAGCCGTTCTGGGGGGCTTACGCCGCGTCGAAGGCCGCGCTCGAAATGCTCGCCCGAACCTACGCCGAGGAAATGAAGATCACCGGCGTTCGCGTCGCGCTGATCGATCCCGGCGCGATGCGCACTAAAATGCGCGCGACCGCCATGCCCGGCGAAAATGCGCTGACCCTGCCCGATCCTTCGGCGATCGCGCCGCTGATCCTCCTGGCCGCGTCGCGCAGCTATGACGGAATCGCGGAGAGGTTGAAATGCGCCTAATCGTCCGCATACGGATTATCAGGCTTGTCGAGAATAAGCCTGACCGGCACGCCCCATAGATCGAACGCCTCGCGAATCCCGTTGACGAGATAGCGTCTATAGGCCGCCGGCACGTCTTCGGCGCGCGTGCATTTCGCGACAAAAGTCGGCGGGCGCGTTTTCGTCTGCGTGATGTAGCGCAGCTTGATGCGCTGGCCCGCGACAGCGGGCGGGGGATGGCGTTCGACCGCGCCTTTCATCCATGCGTTGAGATCGGGCGTTTTCACGCGCGCGTTCCAGTCGACATAGACCTTCGTCACCGCGGGCATCAGCTTGTCGACGCCGCGCCCTGTCTCCGCCGACAAGAAGACAAGCGGCGTGCGCGGCGCTTGCGCCAGGCCGAACTCGGCGATTTCGCGGATGGCGAGCGATGCGGCGTTCTTGTCCTCGATGAGGTCCCATTTGTTGACGGCGATGACGAGCGCACGGCCTTCGCGCAGGACAAGATCGGCGATCTGCATGTCCTGCTTTTCAAGCGGCGTTTCGGCGTCGACGAGGAGGACGACGACCTCCGCGAACTGGATCGCGCGCAGCGTGTCTGCGACCGAGAGCTTTTCAAGTTTCGACTGAACCCTGGCTTTCTTGCGCAGGCCGGCTGTGTCGAACAGCTTCACCGGCCAGTCGCGATCGGGCGCTGTCCATTTCCACTCGATCGAGATCGCATCGCGCGTGACGCCGGCTTCAGGTCCGGTCAGCATCCGGTCCTCGCCGAGGAGGCGATTGACGAGCGTCGACTTCCCGGCGTTCGGACGCCCGACAATCGCGACGCGCAGCGGCTTCAGCGGGCTGTCCCAGCCTTCTTCTTCCTCGCTGGCGTCGTCTGCGTCCCTGGCCTTCGCAAGATGCGGGCGAAGCGCGCGATAAAGATCGCCGAGCCCTTGCCCGTGCTCGGCTGACACCGGAATCGGCTCGCCGAGCGCCAAAGACCAGGCGTCGAGGACGCCGGCTTCGCTCGCGGCGCCTTCGGTCTTGTTGGCGACGAGGATGACCGGCTTGCCGCTCTTTCTCAAAATCTGCGCGAAGCGTTGGTCGAGCGGCGTGACGCCGGCGCGCGCGTCGATCAGGAACATGACCGCCGCGGATTCCGCGATCGCCTTGTCGGTCTGCTGGCGCATGCGCCCTTCGAGCGCTTCTTCCGGCGCTTCTTCAAGGCCCGGCGTGTCGATCAGCGTGAAATCGAGATCGCCGAGACGCGCATCCGTCTCGCGCCGGTCGCGCGTGACGCCGGGCGTGTCGTCGACGATTGCGAGACGCTTGCCGGCGAGGCGGTTGAACAGCGTCGACTTGCCGACGTTCGGGCGTCCGACGATGGCGATCTTCGGCGTCATGATCGCGGCGGCATGGCGCGCTATCTGAACGCGTAGAGCTTGCCGTTCTGCGTCAGAACGAAAATCTTTTCGTCGGCGACGATCGGCGAGACGACCGAGCCTTCGTCGATCTTCTTCGTTGCGACGAGAGATCCGTCCTGCGGCGAAATTTTCGCAAGACGCCCGTCGGACGACACGAGGATGAGATGTTCGCCGGCGAGCACGGGTCCCGACCACGAGATGCGGCCCTTGCGCTTCTTTTCATTGTCGTAGCGCCTGAGCTGCGACACCCAGACGATCGCGCCGTCGGCGCGCGAAAGACAGACGAGCTGCGCGTCGATCGACACGACGAAAATATAGTCGCCCGCGACCCAGGGCATCTGCAAGCTCGCGATCGGCGCTTCCCAGACTCGCTGACCGCTGCGGATGTCGATGGCGACGAGACGCCCGGCATGACTGACCGCATAGACGAGCCCGCGGTCGATGACCGGGGCGCCGGCGATGTCATTGAGCGCCGACAAAGCCGTGATCTGCGTGTTGCGCGCGAGCGTGTCGTTCCAGACGGGCCGCCCGGAGCCCGCAAGAAACGCCACGACTTCGCCGGATGAAAACGGCGCGACGATCAGGTCGCCCGCCGCCGCGGGGCTCGCCGCCGAAAGAATGCGCGCCGCTTCTTCAAACGACTGGAAATTCCATTCGCGCTCGCCGGTGTCCTGTTTCAGCGCGACCATTTCGTTGACGTTCGTCACGAAGTAGACGCTGCCGCGATAGGCTGTCGGCGGCGTCCTGACCGGCGCGCCGGCGTCATACCGCCAAAGCTCTTCGCCGGTTTCAGAGTTAAGCGCCGCGACGAACCCGAATCCTGACGTGACGAAAAGCTTTCCCTCGTCGAAGGAAACGCCGCCGCCGAAGCCGCGTTCGGCCGCCTTGGTGCGGTTCATGATCTCGCGCACCCGGAATTTTTCCTTGATGCGGGGCGCGAGCTCCTTGCTCCAGATTTCCTTGCCGTCCTCGACATTGATCGCCGACACGGTCGCTTCGGCGTCAATGACGTAAAGCCGACCGTCCGCGACGACGGGCGGCGAGGTGAGGCGCGAGCGTTCCGCCGCCTTGCCGACGTCGCCCTTCCAGATGACGTCAAGCGCGCCCGGCGCGCTCAGGTGATGGAGCGTGTGATCGGCTTCCCCGCCGGGCGTCGGCCACGAGATGTTGGCGTAGGAAGGCGGCAATTCGATCGTCGCGCCGGCAAAGCGCGGATCGGCCTCGATCGTATCCTCAAGCGCGAGGATCGAGATGCGGTTATCCTCTTCCGGCGCCTCGCCTTCCTTGTTGTCCTTATCGTCATCGCCGCCGCTGAAAACGCCGGCCACCGCGCCGACGGGGCCGCCCGAGCATCCGGCGGCCAGCAGCGCCGCCGAAAGACAAGCGGCCAAAAGCGCGGAGTATTTCATCGCTTCACTCTTTGGGCTCGGCGGGCGCGTCAGGATCGGCGGCGAGAGCCGCGGGCGCCGTTTCCGCCGATTTCGGAGCGATGATCGAGGAGAGATCGGAACCCGCAGCTTCAAGCTGTTCCTTCAAGATTTCGACGTCGGATTTGGCGCTCGCCTCGAATGAGGGCAAAACCGCGCCGGATTTGGCCGCGGCGGCGAGCGCGGCGAATTCCTTTGCGCGCGCGCGCACCGGCTCCGGCGCTTCGAGCGTCGCGGCGGCCTTCAGGAACATCGTCTCAGCGGTCTGGTAATCCGCCGCCCGCAGCGCCGCGAGGCCGAGAATTTCGCGCGCATAATATCCAAGCGCCGTCGTATCGGCTTCGAGCGGGCCGATATCCTTGATGACGGCGTCGCGCCCTTCGCCAGCCGCGAGATAGGCGGCGCGTATGCGCGCAAGATCCTTCACCCGCTTCGAGGCGTCGCTTGAAGCGTAAACCTCGCGAAAGAGCGCCAACGCCTTGGCCGTGTCGCCCAGCGCGGCCTGCTCGCCGGCAAGGCGCATCCTGGCGATGGCGGCGTAACCGCCCTTGCCGCCTGCGAGCGCCTCAAACGCCTTCCGGGCGGCTTCGCCGTCGCCGGCCTTGGCCGCGTCTTCATAGGCGATCGAGGCTTTTTCAGCGGCGGCGTCGCGGTTCGACCGCCACAGCTGATATCCGCCGACGCCGGCGATCGTCAGCGCGGCCGCGCCGAGGATGAGCGGCAGGCGCTTCTGGAATTCGCGCGCCGTATTGTCTTCAGCGAGGGCCTGATCGACTTCGCGCAAAATTGGATCGTCAGTGGTCACGGGCGTTCAGAACTCGTCGTTGAGCGGCGCGAAATCCGCCTGTTTTCATGCAGGCGCGATAAGGCCGGATTGCGGCAGCGCCGCTTCTAGCGGCGTTTAGGAAGGCGCGCAACGAAGGGCGAGGCTCCCTTGTCACGCGGGTTTTTTCGGCTTTGGCGGGTCGAGCCGGTAGACTTGCGCAGCCTCCGGGAAGCGGCGACCCCGCACTTCGCCCGCATAGGTTTCGACCGCCTCGCGGATCGCGCCGCGCAGCCCGGCATAGCGTTTGACGAATTTCGGCGTCCAGTCGAAAAGGCCGAGCATGTCCTGCGTGACGAGGATCTGCCCGTCGCAGGCCGACGAGGCGCCGATGCCGATCGTCGGGATCCTGACGCGCTCCGTCACCTCCTGAGCGAGGTCTTCCGAAACACCCTCGACGACGACCGCGAAGGCGCCGGCCGCGGCGGTCGCTTCCGCCTCGGCCAGAATTTCCGCGCGCTCCGCCGTCGTGCGCCCGCGCGCCTTGAAGGCGCCAAGGACATTGATCGCCTGCGGGCGCAGGCCCACATGACCCATCACCGGCACGCCGCGTTCGACAAGGAAGCGGATCGTTTCCGCCGCATAGCGCCCGCTTTCGAGCTTTACGCCCTGCGCGCCCGTTTCCTTCAGCAGCCGCGCGGCGTTGGCGAACGCCTGCTCTTTCGACGCTTCATAGCTGCCGAACGGCATGTCGACGACGACGAGCGCACGCTCCGCGCCGCGCATCACCGCCTGCGCGTGCAGGATCATCATCTCCATGGTGACGCCGACGGTCGAGGTGAGCCCATGGACGACCATGCCCGCGGAGTCGCCGACAAGGATGAGATCGCACACATCATCAAGGATCGCCGCCGTCGGCGCGTCATAGGCCGTCAGGCAGACGATCGGTTCGCCGCCCTTGCGCGCGGCGATGTCCGCCGTGGTGATCCGCTTTTTCGCCGCTTGCGCCGACATGAAACCAACTCCCTGGCTGAAACGTAGTCTACAGCATCTGCTGCGGCGCACAAACATGGCCCCGCGCAAGGAGGACCCGATATGCGCTTCGTGATCGCCTTGACCGCCGCTGCGCTTGCGGCTTGCGCCTCTCAGCCTGTCAATCGCGCGCCTGAGCCGCCGCTCAAAACCGTCGCCGCGGTCGATCTCGAGCGCTATCTCGGCACATGGTACGAAATCGCGCGCTATCCGAACTCCTTCCAGAAAGCGTGCGAAGCGGTCACCGCGACCTACACGATGCGCACGGACGGACTGATCGGCGTTCGCAATGAATGCGGCGCAATCGACGGCGCCCGCGCGCGCGTCGCTGAAGGACGCGCCAGGGTCGCCGACGCCGCCACCAATGCAAAACTCAAGGTCAGCTTCTTCGGCCCGTTCTGGGGCGATTACTGGATCGTCGATCTTGACGAGGATTATTCGCGCGCGATCGTCGGCGAGCCCTCCGGCCGCTATCTCTGGGTCCTCGCCCGCGAACCGGACGCCGATGCGGCCGAGCGCGCTGATATCGCCGCGACGCTGGAAAGCCTTGGCTATGCGACGGCGCCGCTTCACTGGACGAGGCATTGAGATTTGGTTCGTAGGCGGAGTGTTGCGGCGATCTTGAGGCGGCGCGCGCAAGGCGGGAATGGGCGCTTTC
>DNZB01000107.1:445-2774 GCA_003506635.1 Parvularcula sp. | reverse complement strand
AGGATTTGCCGAAGCCCGCCGCGCTGAAATCCGCTGCGGCGGCCGGCGAAGGAGCCGCACAATGAAACTTGACGTCGTCAACATCGACAGCGCCAAAGCGGGCTCGATCGACCTCGCGGACGAGATCTTCGGTCTCGAACCGCGCAAGGACATCTTGCATCGCATGGTCGTCTATCAGCTCGCCAAGCGTCAGGCGGGCACCCACAAGTCGAAGCCGCGCAACGAAGTCCGCATGACTTCGAAGAAAATGTACAAGCAAAAAGGCACGGGCGGCGCGCGTCACGGCAACAAGGCGGCGCCGCAGTTCCGCGGCGGCGGCACGGCGCACGGCCCCCGCCCGCGCAGCCACGCGATCGGCTTGCAGAAAAAAGTCCGCAAGCTCGCGCTGAAGCACGCGCTTTCCGCGAAGAAAGCGGCGAACGAACTCATCATTCTCGACAGCGCGGCGCTGACAGAGATGAAGACGGCCATGCTCGTCGAGCGCTTTGCAAAGCTCGGCCTGAAGAGCGCGCTGATCGTCGATGCGGCGGTGGACAATAATTTCGGCGCCGCCGCCCGCAACATTCCGAATATCGACGTGCTGCCCGCGATCGGCGCGAATGTCTACGACATCTTGCGCCGCGAGAAGCTCGTCCTGACAAAGGCGGCGGTCGCCAGCCTTGAAGCGAGGCTCAAATGAAAAAGCCCGAGAAGAAGATGAAGGGCGCGGTCTCCGGCGCCGAGCGTCATTTCAACACGCTGGTCGCCCCGGTGATCACCGAAAAATCGACGATCGCGTCGGAAAACAACCAGGTCGTCTTCCGTGTGCCGCTCGAAGCGACGAAGCCCGAGATCGCCGCGGCGGTCGAGGCGCTGTTCAAGGTCAAGGTGAAGGCCGTCAACACGCTGCGGAACAAAGGGAAGAACAAGCACTTCCAGGGCAGGCCCTACACGCGCTCGACGGTGAAGAAGGCCGTCGTGACGCTTGAAGCCGGGCATTCGATCGACGTCACCGGCCGGATCTAGGGGCAAGAGACATGGCGCTCAAGAAATTCAATCCGACGACGCCCTCGCAGCGGCAACTCGTCGTTGTCGACCGGAGCGAGCTTTACAAGGGTCGTCCTGAAAAGACGCTCACCGAAGGCCTCATCTCCAAGGGCGGCCGCAACAATCTCGGCCGCGTGACGATGCGCCGGCGCGGCGGCGGCGCGAAGAACCTTTATCGCGTCATCGACTTCAAGCGCCGCAAGTTCGACATCGAAGCGAAGGTCGAGCGGCTTGAATACGACCCTAACCGCACGGCGTTCATCGCGCTCGTGAAATATCTCGACGGCGAACTCGCTTACATCATCGCGCCGCAGCGTCTCAAGGCGGGCGACAAGATCATCGCCGGCGACAAGGTCGACGTGAAGCCGGGCAATGCGATGCCTCTCCGGTCGATTCCGGTCGGCACGATCATCCACAATGTCGAATTGAAGCCTGGCAAAGGCGGCCAGATCGCACGCTCCGCCGGCAATTACGCCCAGCTTGTCGGGCGCGACGGCCCGATGTCGCAGCTTCGCCTGCAATCGGGCGAAGTACGCCTCGCGCCGTCTGAATGCATGGCGACGATCGGCGCCGTTTCAAACGCCGATCACCTCAACGAGACGGTCGGCAAGGCCGGCCGCCAGCGCCACAAGGGCAACCGTCCGTCGGTTCGCGGCGTCGCCATGAACCCGATCGATCACCCGCATGGCGGCGGCGAAGGCCGCACTTCCGGCGGGCGCCACCCGGTGACGCCGTGGGGCAAGCCGACCAAAGGCCGCAAGACGCGCAAGAACAAGCGTACGCAGAAGATGATCCTGCGGTCACGCCACGCGCGGAAAAAAGTGAACTAAGGGGCAGGAGAGAAGCATGCCACGTTCAGTCTGGAAGGGCCCCTTCGTCGACGGCTACCTCCTGAAGAAAGCCGACGAAGCGCAGAGCGGTTCGCACAAGGGCGGCATCAAGACCTGGTCGCGCCGCTCGACCGTGCTGCCGCAATTCGTCGGTCTCACCTTCAACGTCTATAACGGCCAGAAATTCATTCCGGTCCATGTCACTGAAGACATGGTCGGCCACAAGCTCGGCGAGTTCTCGCCGACGCGCACCTTTTACGGCCACGGCGCCGACAAGAAGGTGAAGAGGAAATAGCCATGGGCAAGGCCAGAAACGAACGGCGCGTCGCGCCTGATCAGGCGATGGCGAAGGCGAGCAATCTTCGCGTCTCCCCGCAGAAGCTGAACCTCGTCGCGCAGATGATCCGCGGCAAGAAAGTCGAGAAGGCGCTCGCCGAACTCGAGTTTTCGCACAAGCGCATCTCGAAAGAGGT
>DNZB01000107.1:0-179 GCA_003506635.1 Parvularcula sp. | reverse complement strand
AAGCGCTGCCTTGAAAGCGCGATAGCGAACGCCGAGCACAACCACGATCTCGATATCGACAGCCTCGTCGTCGATCAGGCTTTCGTCGGCAAGAACATGGTGCTGAAGCGCTGGACCCCGCGCGGCCGCGGCCGGATGGGCCGCATCTTCAAGCCGTTCGCTGAAATCACGATCGTCGT
>DNZB01000106.1:1967-3918 GCA_003506635.1 Parvularcula sp. | reverse complement strand
ATCGAGCAGGCGACGCCGACCTCACCCTGACAGCCCATTTCCGCGCCGGAGATCGAGGCGCGCTGCTTGTAGAGCATGCCTATCCCCGCCGCGACGACCAGGAAGCGGCGGATATGCTCCTTATGCGGCTGACCGTCGTCTTCGCAGTAATGCTTGATGACGGAAGGGATGATCCCCGCGGCGCCGTTGGTCGGCGCGGTGACGACGCGGCCGCCGGCGGCGTTTTCCTCGTTGACCGCCATCGCATAAACATTGAGCCAGTCGAACAGCTGCTCGCGTTCATTGGCGTGCGGCGCGTCCTTCAGCTTGCCGAACAGCGCGGGCGCGCGGCGGCGTACGCCGAGACCGCCCGGCAGAACGCCGCCGGTTCGCAGCCCGCGTTCGATGCAGTCGCGCATGGCGCGCCAGATGCGATCGATTCCTTCCAGCGTTTGCGCGCGGGGCCGGATCGCGTCCTCATTGCGCAGGATGACTTCGTCGATCGGCGAATTCTCCCGCGCGCAGATAGCCAAAAGCTCGGCCGCGGAACCGAAGTCGAACGGGGCCTTGCGGCCGGTGTTGATGCGGTCGCCTTCGGCGGGCGACGCCAGCTGTCGCGCGCTGGCTATAAACCCTCCGCCGACGGAGTAGAATGTCTGCTCAAGGAGCGCCGCGCCGGCCGCATCATGAAGCGTCAGCCGCATTTCGTTCGGATGCACGGAGGGAACAATATGCCCGCAAAGATCGATGTCCTTCGAAGGATCGAACGCGATCTCCGGCCCGCCCGCGAGCTTCAGGCGTTTTGATGCGCGCACGCGCGCAGCCGCGGCCTCAGCCTCGTCCGGATCGGTCTCGTCGGGCGCAAAACCGAGAAGGCCGAGAATGGCCGCTTTGTCCGTGCCATGCCCGACGCCGGTAAGCGCCAGCGAACCATGCAGATCGACCTTGACGCGGGCGGCGCGCGCCAGAACGCCGGCCTCGCGCGCTTCCGTCAGGAAGCGCAAGGCGATCCGCATCGGCCCGACCGTATGCGAACTCGACGGCCCGATGCCGATTTTGAAGATGTCGAAGACGGAAAGCATCAAGCGCTAATCGCGCGGTGCGGCCGCTCTGGCAAGCCAGGCGGTTGCGGTTGCAGGGTCGTAAAGCGAACCGGCGCGGTCACGATCGAGCGCGAAGGCGAGGTGCGTGGCGCTGATCGCGGCCTCGCCGATCCTGACGCGCGCGCCTTTCGGCGCTTCGGGCGCGATCGCGCGCGCCCCGGCGACATGGCGGGCGAGCGCGGCGAGTTCCTCGCGCCGCGCCGGGGAATATGGATAGCGCTCTGCGATGCGGCCAAGCTCGCTTTGGGCAGCGACGAGCGCGACATCGGCGACAGCGCCTTCCCCGCGCGCCAACGCTTCATCGGCAAGCTCCAGCGCGCGCGCGACATGGCGCATGTCGCGCCGCGGCGACCGCCGGATCACGTCGCCGCGGCACGCCGACGATTGCAAAGACCCGACATAGGCGACGAGGCCGTCGACCACCGCGCGCGGCGGCGCGACGCCTTGAAACTCGTCGGTCACCGCGCTTTCGATGAATTCTTTCAGCCCATGACCGGTTTGGGCGCGGGCGGCGTGATCGACGAGGTCGGGAATTGGCCTGGCGTTCAGCATGTGATCCTCGCGCACCTTGCTGAACAGGGACGTCGTCACGTCCGCCGTGCCGGGGGCCGACGACATCCCTTCGACAAAAAAATCGGGATTGGCCCGGCCGCTGACATGGCAAGCGCTGCAGGAAAGCCGCCCGCGCGCGGCTTGCCCGCCGAGGAGAAAGGGGCTGCGAAACGCGACTCGCCCGATGGCGAGGCTGTAGCGCGCGTCGTCGTCTTGCGGCGCGGCGAGGCATTCCTCCGGCGCCGTCGTCAGGAATGCGACGAGATCGGCTCCCGGCGCCAGCCACGCCGCCTCGCTGATCGGGGCCGGCTGCGCGC
>DNZB01000106.1:878-1595 GCA_003506635.1 Parvularcula sp. | reverse complement strand
CTCGGCGCAGCCGAACGCGCAAAGCGCATCCAGTCTGACGAGTTGACGGCGCGCGGCGGCGAGATCGCCGATTTCGAGATACAGCTCGCCGAGATATTCATTGGCGCCGAGATGATCGGGATTGATCGCAAGGGCCTGCGCGTACCAGGATTTCGCTTCCTCGATGCGCCCAAGCTTGCGGTGCGCGTAACCAAGGTAGTTCAAGATGTCAGGGTGCGGGCCGACAGCGCCTTGCGCCTCGATCAGCGAGGCGATCGCGTCTTCGTAGCGCGCTTCGTTAATGAGGCGAACCGCGGCGACGTAAAGGCCCGCCCCGTCCGTCCCGGGGGCGAAGAACAGGGATTGCTTTGCGCCGTTGGGCGGGAGCGCCTCCGAGGCGGATTCCCGCGCTCGTTCTTCGACGGGTGCTGCGCTATCCGTCCCCGAGACCGCGCCTTCCGGCGTTTCGCCGACTTTCGGCCGCAGCGCTTCGGTGACGCGCGCGATCGCGTTGTCGACGCGCGCCTTGAACGGCTCGTCGCACGCCCCATCGGCGCCGCAATCCGCCTTGATCTTTTCAATCGCAGCGAGTTCTGCCCGCGCTACCTCCGGTTCATCCATATCGATCGAGAGGAGCGCGAGCTTCTCGCGCGCCTCGACGAAATTCGGTCGCTCCTTGATCGCGCGCTCAAGATAGCGCACCGCCTGCTTCGGCTTGTCGAGGCCCGCTTTGGCGAG
>DNZB01000106.1:0-774 GCA_003506635.1 Parvularcula sp. | reverse complement strand
TGATCTTTTCAATCGCAGCGAGTTCTGCCCGCGCTACCTCCGGTTCATCCATATCGATCGAGAGAAGCGCGAGCTTCTCGCGAGCCTCGACGAAATTCGGTCGCTCCTTGATCGCGCGCTCAAGATAGCGCACCGCCTGCTTCGGCTTGTCGAGGCCCGCTTTGGCGAGAGCCATGTAGTAATTCGCCTCAGCGTTCTTCGGGGCGACCGAAAGAACGTCGCCGAAATTTTTCTCGGCCGACTTGTAGTCTTTTGCCTGCAACGCCGCGACGCCATCCTGATAAGCCTTCGCAGGGTCGATGCGCGGACCGGACGCGGATGGCAGGCCGCCGCCGCCGCCCGGCGCCGCGATGGCGGACATCCCCGTCAAGAGCGTGAAGGCAACGGCGAACAAGAGCGCGGGTTTCATAAGCGGCCCTCGAAAAAAAATGTCGGCGGCGTCAGCCTAGCGCAAAGCCCGCCCGCACGTCACCGCCCCGCCCGCTCGCCGGGCTCGGGCTCATATCCGAGGGCGCGCATCGCCGCGCAAACGCTCGCGATCGCGGCATCAGCGGCGCTTGCGCTTTCCGAGCGCGCGACAATGGTCACGCCCTTTTCGTCCCCATCGATCGGATAGCTGCCGATAGCGACGCCTTTGAGCGCCGCCTGGATCACTTGCAATTGTTCGGCGAGCCGCGATTCCGCCAGGCCCATCGCGGTGACCGCGCGCGCGTGAACAAAGACGCCGCGTTCAAGCGAGGCGTCGACCGCGCCCAGCATCCCCTGAAAGATCGA
>DNZB01000187.1:2873-8808 GCA_003506635.1 Parvularcula sp. | reverse complement strand
AGCTCGACATCGAGTTTCAAGATCGCCTTCATGATCTCCTGCGGCGCCGCCTGGTCGGCGCTGAGACCGAGGAGCGCCTTCATCTCGCGGCTCAACGGGATCGACTTCGCCGAGCGGGAGAAGACGCCGCCGCCTTTGGAGATGAGCTGCTTGTCGTAGTCCTGCCAGGACGAGCGCGCGAGCGCGAACATCCGCTTGCGCTCGGCGTAGGAGGTCGCGGGATCCGGATCGGGATCGATGAAGATGTCGCGATGGTCGAACGCGGCGACGAGCCTGATCTGCTCTGACAGCAGCATGCCGTTGCCGAAAACGTCGCCGGACATGTCGCCGATACCTGCGACCGTAAAGGGCTCCTTCTGGATGTCCTTGCCCATCTCGCGGAAATGGCGCTTCACGGCTTCCCACGCGCCGCGCGCGGTGATGCCCATCACCTTGTGGTCGTAACCGGCCGAACCGCCGGAGGCGAAAGCGTCGCCGAGCCAGAATCCGTACTCCGCCGAAATGCCGTTCGCGGTGTCGGAGAAGGTCGCGGTGCCCTTGTCGGCGGCGACGACGAGATAGGGATCGTCATCATCCCATCGGAAGACGTTCTTTGGGGCGACGGTCTTGCCGCCTTGAAGATTGTCGGTGATGTCGAGAAGGCTGCGGATGAACTGCATATAGGCGCCGCGGCCTTCCTCGAAGATCGCGTTGCGGTCGCCGGCCGGCAATTGCTTTGGATAAAAGCCGCCCTTTGATCCCGTCGGCACGATCACCGCGTTCTTGACGCGCTGCGCCTTGACGAGGCCTAAAACCTCGGTGCGGAAATCCTCGCGCCGGTCCGACCAGCGAAGGCCCCCGCGGGCGACTGGCCCGAAGCGCAGATGCACGCCGTCGACGCGCGGTCCGGACATGAAGATCTCGCGATAGGGCCGGGGCTCCGGCAGATCGTCGACCGCGGCGCTGACGATCTTGAAGGAGACGTAAGGCTTGAAGCCGTTATCCTCCGTGCGCTGATAATAGTTCGTGCGCACCATCGCGAGGATGAGATTGAGAAAGCGCCGCAGGATGCGATCTTCGTCAAGGCTTTTAACGGCTTCAAGCAGCTCTTTGACGCGCGCGACGGCGGCGTCGAGTTCTTTAAGGCGCGGTTCCTTTTTGGCGGGGCCTGCCGGATTGAAGCGGGCGTGAAAAGCGGCGACGAGCGCGCGCGCGATCGCCGGGTGCTTTGACAGCGTTTGCTCGATATAATTCTGCGAATAGGGAACCCCCGCCTGCAGGATATATTTCGCCGCCGCGCGCAGCATCCACGCCTCGCGCCAGCTGAGGCCGGCGTTGACGACGAGCGCGTTGAATCCGTCGTCTTCGGTGCGTCCGCCGAAAATCGCCTCGAGCGCTTCCTCGATGTGCTTTTTCGACGCCCCGACGTCGACCGCGCGGCCCTCTCGCTCTTCCGCGGTGAAGTCGTGAATTACGCATTCGGCCGCGCCGTCGCCCGGCGCGACTTCATAAGTCGCTTCCTGCACCACGCTGAGGCCCAGATGCTCAAGCGGCGGAATGACCATCGACAGCTTCAAAGGCTCGCCGCGCCGATAGAGTTTGATGATGATCGCGCTTTGAGGATCGCCGGGCCGGCGCAGGACGCGCTGCGTTTGCACGGCGCCCCCCATGGTTTCGATGACCGCGATGTCGTCAAGCGCTTCGCCAGGCTCGACACGTTCGCGATAGGCGGCGTCGAACGCGTGTTCGTAGCGCTTGAAGAGGCCTTGCGGCGTCGCGCCGTCATGCGCGGCGCGCAGCGCGTCGAGAAGCCCGTCCGACCAGTTGCGGGTGATGAGGCGGATGCGCCGCGTCAATTCGGTGATCGACGGGCCTTCGGGCGCGCCGGGCTTCAGGCCGATGATGTAATGCACGCGCACGAGCGAGGCGTCGCCGAAATGCGGGCTGAAGGCGGCGACATGGCCGTCATAGGCGCCGGCGATCGTCGCGCCGATTTCCTCGCGTACAGTCGATGAAAACCGGTCGCGCGGCACAAAGACGAGCGCGGAGACGAAGCGGTCGAAGCGGTCGCGGCGCAAGAACAGCTTGGTGCGGGGACGCTTGTAAAGGCGCAGGATGCCGAGCGCCGTCTCGCGCAGCGTTTCAACGTCGGCTTGCAGCATCTCGTCGCGCGGGAATGTTTCGAGAATATGGACGAGCGCCTTGGCGTTGTGTCCGCCCGGCCGGAAGCCGGCGCCGGCGACCGCGCGCTCGACCTTCAGTTTCAAGATCGGAAGATCCGACGCCGGACGGTTATAGATATCGGAGGTCAAAAGCCCGGCGAAGCGGTCCTCGCCCGTCACCTTGCCGTTCGCGTCGTAGAGTTTCACGCCGACATAATCGAGGTGGACGCGGCGATGGACGGTCGATCGGAAATTCGCCTTGGTGATGATGATCGGGTCGGGCGAGGCCATGAACGCCGCGACCGGCGCGGACAATTCGCCTTCGTCGGAGAACGTCGTCTTGAGAATCCGCCGCGCGCTGTCCTTGAGAATCCCAAGATCGGCCTTCTCGTCATGCGTGAATTTCGCCTTGCCGCTTCTGGCGGCGTAGGCGTATCGGCGCGCGCCGAGAAAGGTGAATTTCGAGTGGTGCAGCCGTTCGAGAAATTCAATCGATTCCTGACGCATTTCAGCGTCGCCGCCCTTGATCCTGGCGGCTTTCAACTGATCTATCGCGGCGCGCATGCGCGCCGTCATTTTCGGGAAATCGCGGACCGCGAGCGCGACATCGGCGAGAACGCTTTCGATCTCCGCTTTCAGCCGCGCGATTTCGGCGTCATCAACCGGGGGGTCCATTTCGGCGTGGATCATCGACTCGGCGAGCGCGCCGGCGCCGTCGTTCTGGCGCTGGCCCTTGGCGTCGCGCGCGACCGTGACGACGGCGTTGACGAAAAACGAAACCTGCTTGCCGCTTTCGGCGAGCGCGCTCGTCACGCTGTCGACGATGAAGGGCATGTCGTCGGTCGCGATGTCGAGCACAAGGCGCGTCTCGCGCCAGTCCGCGGCCTTGACGAGACGCAGCGACACCTGCGGCTTGCCGGCGCTGCGTTTCTCGCTCGCCTTGAACGCTTCGAGCGCGCGCGTCAGCAAGCCCGCCGGTTCGTCCCAGTGGCGGTCTTCGCCTGTCGCGAAACGCACGAGCTGTTCGATATAGCTTTCAAAGGGCGCCGCCAGCTCGCCGGCTTTCGTCTTCGGCGATTCCTTGCGCGCGCGCGCAAGATCGACGACCCTCTTCAAGGTCTTCGCGTCCGCGGCTGAGTGAAAGCCTTCCGCCATGAATTCCTCCCGCTTTCCGGCCTTGCCGGCGCCTCGAAGCGGCGCGCGCGGGAGGCCGCGTGCTTCACTGATCCGCTCAGGCTGATTTTGCGCGGGTCATAGCGTAAGCGGGCTTTGGGTGTCTAACGGAATGACGCGCCGGATTCAGGCCTTCGCCGCGGCTTTCGGAAGCATCGCGGCGTCGCCGGGCGCCTCCGCCGGGCGTTCCATTTCGCGGCGCACAAGACCGGTGCGCGGATAGCGCCGGTCAGCCGCGGCGCCGATTCGCTCCGATGCGATCACGACGCCAGCAGCGCCGAGGGCGACGATAGCGATCACCGCGATGCTGAACGCCGAAAGGCCGTCAGCGCGGACCGCAGCCGCCGCGATAAAAAGACTTGCCGGCAAAGCGGCAGCGAGGGCCGTCGCGCGATGCGCTGCATGCAAGGCGCTTGCAGCGAGCGTCCCAATGATCAGCGCCGCGAAAATCTCAAATCGCTCCACGCCTTTCGCCGGAACGGCCAACAAAAACGCTCCAGCGCCGAAAGCCGTGCTGACGACCGACAGGGTTGAGGCGTAATAGGTCCGCCAGCGAAACGGACGAGAGGCGATCTTGTCGCCGCGCCGGAATTCCTTTCGGTAACGCCGACAAAGATAGAGCGCCGCGAACACCATCGCCGCGAAGACGCCGGCGCGCAGCGGCTGTCCCCGCGCGATCGTCGCCGCGATGAAGATCGAGGCCGCGGCGAAAATGGCGAGGCCGGAGCCTCCCCAGCGCGAGACGAGATCGATGAGATGCAGATTCGCGGCGCGCGACCGCCTGGCGCGCGAAACGGGCCCCGCGCTCGCCGCGTCCGCCGCCATCGCCTGCAGGTCGTGAACGGTCAGCGTTTCAGCGGCGGGCGGTTTCGGCATGATGCGGCGCGAGGCCTCATTGCGGCGCCGCCATCTGGCGACATCCAGCGTTAACGGATGGCTAATACTCAGGCTGGCGTGATTTGCCGGGCCGGTCTACCGGCCTTTCGCGGGGTCAAAGCCGGGCGGAGCGAGTTCAAAGCCCCGGTATTCAAATCCCGGTGCGACGGTGCAACCGACGAGCGTCCATGCACCCGTCGTTTCCGCCGACTGCCAGGCGCCTTGCGGTACGATGCCTTGCGGAGATTCGCCGCGGAGCAGGTCAGGGCCGAGCCTGACGACGGTGCGGCGCCCATCGTCGATTTCCAGGCGCAGCGGATCGCCCGCATGATAGTGCCAGATCTCGGTCGCATCGACGCGATGCCAATGGGAACGCTCGCCCCTCGCAAGCAGGAAGAGAATGGCGGTCGAGCGCGCCCGCCCGCCCGGGCCCGGCGCATCGCGAAAGGTCTCAACGAAATGGCCGCCTTCGGGATGCGGCCTCATCCCAAGGCGCTTGATGATGTCGTCCGCCGCCGCCGTCACTTGGGGTCGGCGTCGCCGTAATAGGCTTCGATCCTGACGCCAGCCTGTTGCAGCTCGCCGCGCAAGGTCAGCGCGTCGATGTTGAAGGGATCAATCGTCAGCGCGGCGACGACGTCAATCGCTGCGTCCTCGTCACGGCCGAGCGCGCGCATCGCCCGGGCGCGGATGACGTAGCCTTCGGGCGCCCTGACGCCTTTGTCCTCCGCCGCGGTCACAGCGTCGGCGGCGGCCTGCCAGCGTTTGTCATCAGCGTAGATTTTCGCCGCCACGAATTCGATTTCGCCGAGCGCCGGCGCGCGCAGCTTCGCGGCATCGATCGCCGCTTCGGCTTCCTTGGTCTCGCCAGCGTCGAGAAAGGCGAGGGCGGCTTCGGCGAGAATCCGCGCGCGCGCCGTCTCATCGCCGGCATCTGGCCGCTCGGCGAGATCGCGCAGGCGTATTGCGCCAAGCTTTGGAAAACCCGCGGCGAGATCGGCGATCGCCAGGCAATGCTGCGCCGGCGCGCCGCCGCCTTCCGAGGCCCAGCGCTGCGCGCCGGCGCGGCCTTCCTCGATGTCTTCAATGACAAGGCGCACGCATTCTTGATGCCGCGCGCCGGCGCCGATCGAGCTTTCGAGGTAGGCGGGAAGGAACGGCGCCTCCGGCGTCAGAAGCGCAAGAATGGTTTCAAGCAGCATCGGGCGTCTCTAGACCGCGGGAAACCGGCGGAAAAGAGGCGGGTGCTATTCCGCCGCGTCGGCGCGCGGCGCGCGGCGGGCGGGGCGGCGCTTGGAATCGCCGGACTTGCCGGGCGCGGGGTCCGATTTCGCCTTGTCGCCGCGGACGATGACGACATTTCCGGCGGTTTCGGCCGGCGCTTCGGCGCGGCGCGGATCAGCGGGAAGATAGCAGGTGACGCGCGTTCCCGCGCCGGGCGTTGATTCCATCCTGACCCAGCCGCCGTGAAGGCTGACGAGGCGCTGCACGAGCGACAGGCCCAGCCCCGCGCCGGCGGAGGGCCCCGCCGATTCAAACGGCTCGAAAATCCGCGCTTGATCGTCGGTCGAAACGCCGCGGCCCGAGTCAGCGACCCAGAGGCGAAAGAGCCCCGGCGCGCGGTCAGCGCCGATGGAAACCGATCCGCCCGCGCCCGTATACGCGAAGGCGTTCGACAAAAGGTTGAACAGAATTTGCTTCAGCTTCCTCGGGTCGGCGCGGATGACGCCGATATCGGGATCGCA
>DNZB01000187.1:705-2462 GCA_003506635.1 Parvularcula sp. | reverse complement strand
TGCAGGATCGAGGCGATGTAGTCTTTCTGCCGGTCGTTGAGAACGCCGAACATCTGGCCGTCGAGCATCTCCGTGAAGCCGATGATCGTCGCGAGCGGCGTGCGCAATTGATAGGAGACGTGCTCGACGAATTTCGATTTCTGCCGGTCGATGTCTTCAAGGAGTTCGTTGCGCGCCTTGAGTTCCTTTTCACGCTCGCGGCTGTCGGTCACGTCGAGGAAATAAAGGAGCGTCGCGCCGTCGGGAAGCGGCTCGGTGCCGAAGGCAAGGGTTCGCCCGTCGGAAAGCGACACGACTTCGTCGCGCGCCGGCGCGCGGTCGTCCGGCGACATCGACGTTGCGCGCCGCCGCGCGGCGCTGAGCGTTTCGGCGCCCGCCGTCACGCGCTCGCTCATTGACGTCAGCACGGCGTCGATATGCGGGCGCGCGGCGAGCGCCGGATCGTCGAACCGCCACATCCGGGTGAAAGCGGTGTTGTGGAGGCGCAGCTTGCCGTCCGCGCCGAAGACCGCGACGCCTTCCGAAAGATTGTTGAGCGTCGCGCGCTGGACGCTGATCTGGGTGTTGAAGCGCGCTTCCAGCGCCATCTTCTCGGTGATGTCGTCGAAGACGAGCAGCGCGCCTCCGAGCGGATGGCGCGCGCGGGAGACGCGCAGCATCCGCGCATCAGGCAGATTCCACACCTCGTCCGGCGCGCGGCCGTCGCGCTCGGCGCCGGGCGCGGCCATGCCTTCCGTATAGAGAGCAAGCTGCCCGCGCTTCCACTTGCCGTAGTCCGCCTGCTCCGGCAGGCGACCCATCTGGCGCAGCCGGTCGAGAAGTTCGCCGTGCGGCGGGCCGGCCGCCAGCATCGCGTCTTCAAGTCCGAAGAGGCGTTTGAAGGCGGTGTTGTAATAGACAAGCTCCTGACTTGCGCCGAACATCGCGACGGCGGCCGGCACCTGCTCCAGCGTCGCGCGGTTGGCTTCGACATGACGCGAAAGGTCGGCCTTCGCCTTTTCAAGTTCGGTGATGTCGATGGCGAATCCGGCGATGCCGGCGTCGCCGGCGGCGTGCACGGGCGTTTCCGTCACCTTCAGCGAGCGGCGCGCGCCCTTGATGTTGATGACGACGCGGCCGTCGATCGCGCGCCGCTCGGCGCTTGCGCGCTCGGCGATCTTGCGCGCGGCGGGATCAAGTTCGATCTGGTCCTTGATGACGACCGAGGCGCTCGCCGCTTCGACCGCCTCGACATAGGCGGCGTTCACCCAGGCGAGCGACAAGTCCGCCTGACGGCGCCAGGCCGGAACAGGCGCGCGCTCAAGCTGCGCGAGCGCGCCGTGAAGATCGGCGGTCTTTTCGCGCACCTTGCCGAGAATGCCGCCGTCTTCCGCCATGCGCACGGCGGGATCGGTCAGCCACAACGCGACCTGCCCGCCAGCGACGCGGCCGTCCGCTTCGATGGCGCGGCCCTCGTTGGTCATGATCGAGCCTGAAAAGGCGAGACCATGCTGGCGAAGCTCCTGCACGAGGTCGCGCAGCTTCTTGAACTCCTCCGGCGGGCCGTCGTCCTGCAACGGCAGATCGCCGAGCGTGTTGAGAAGCCGCGTCACCGGCGTCGCCGCCCGGTCGTCGAGGTCTTTTGCGAAAGACATCAGCGAGGCGAGGGCGGCCGGGCCGCCGAGAATTTTCGGCGTGCCCCAGCCTTGCTCAATCGATTCGTAGTCGTCCTCCCAGACGAGGACGAGCCCTGGATGCGCGGAAAGGACCGCGTCCGA
>DNZB01000187.1:0-283 GCA_003506635.1 Parvularcula sp. | reverse complement strand
GCGCCTTGCGCCGCCGCAGGCAGGGTTCCGGCGACAAGCGCCGCAAGCCCTGCCGAGGCCCGGAAGAGCCGCTTCGCCGCCTGCGATGTTTCAACTCCAGGCTGCATTCGAGGACCCAATCATCGGCCGCAGCTGCGCGGCCGTCCGACACGGCTAGAGGAACAAAATCTTGTATTCGGTCGCGCCAATCCCGCAATATCTATCGTGTTCGCGGCGATCGCCTAGGGGAAATGTGGCGCGAATCACCACGCGGGCGCGGTTATTTTCAACAGCGCATCAGCCG
>DNZB01000361.1:4140-4442 GCA_003506635.1 Parvularcula sp. | reverse complement strand
GCCGGGCCGCCATTGCCTTCCGGAGAGCGCAGAAAGGCGCGCATACCCGCGGCCATCGCCGCGCGCCGCGTCGCGCCGTCAAGTCGCCGGAAAAGTTCGTCGCTGACGCGGCTGGCGGCCATCACGTCAAGACCATCCTTCGCCGCGCGTTTGTCGAGGAGCTCTTCGTCGTTGGAGACGATGATCACTGGAAGGCGTCGATGTTCGCGATGACGCCGTAGCGCGCGCGCGAGGGCGATCAGAAGGTCGTTCTCATCTTGCGGAATGAAGACAGCGCCGTGGAATTTTGAGTGATCGAGCGC
>DNZB01000361.1:3004-3749 GCA_003506635.1 Parvularcula sp. | reverse complement strand
CTTCGGAACCGAAGGTGAAAACATGACGGTGCGGCCGTCGGCGATCAGCGATCTGATGCGATCGCCCGCTTCGTCGGCAAGGCTTGCAAGGCGCAAGCGCTCGCGCATCGCGCCGATCAGCGGCTCGACGCTGTGGCGCAGAAAAACCGTTTCGCCGAGGCGCGCGCAGCGGCGGCGGTCTTCGGCGGCGGCCCCGGCTTGCGCGGCGATGAGGACGCCGGCGTGCGCGCCGGCGCGGCGGGCGGCGGCGACCGCGTCCGTTGCGCCTTCGCTTTGAGGATCGGCGCCGTAGAGGTCGACGATGGCGATGTCGGGCGTTTCGCCGGGCTCCGCCAGGCGGTAACGGGCGGCGCCGGCGGCGTCGATGAAAGCTTGCGGGGCGGGGCGCCCGGACGCCGGCAGCCACGCAACCTTTGCGCGAAACTGGTCCTTGTCATGGTTAATCATCAAAGCCGGTCCGCAAATCCTGGCGACCGGTTCGGGACGATTAACGCTAGCGCCCGCCGCCGCCGCCGAGATTATTCAATTTGCGGGCCGGACCGTCGTCGGCATGCGCCCTGGTTCGGGCCTTTGAGGGCTGCTTTGAGGAAGCAGCAAGGAGCGTCGCGTCTTCGAGGCAGATATCAGGCTGGCCGGCGGCCGCGAGGTCATTGGCGATCGCGCGCTCCTGATAGCAAGGTAGCGCCGCGAGGAATTCCTGCGGCTTATTGAACGGTCCGGCCTCGCGATAGAGCTGCGCGGTGCG
>DNZB01000361.1:0-2731 GCA_003506635.1 Parvularcula sp. | reverse complement strand
ATGCCGACATAGCGCCAGTGCCAGGGCTCATAGGTGTCCTTGCCCGGCAGATAGGCGTTCCCCGGCGGGTAGGACAGGATGAAGCCGAAGCGGAACGCGTTTTCTTCAAAGCACTGATAGGCTTTGTCGCTCTGGCGCATGAGACGCGCATCGACGTCGATGTCGGCGACGAGACCCAGCTGATGCTCGGAAACGCCCGGCGGCGTCACGGTCCCCTTGTCGGCGTTGCGCGAATAGAGATCGCGCTGCGTCTCATATGAGCGATAGCCGGACCGCAGGCTTATACGCTCGCCGGATTCCGCGCGGCAGAGCGACACGAGCTGCGCGAGACGCGCGGGCAAATTCTCCTCGCGCGGGTCGTCATCCGGATCGGCGGCGAGGCGCAGTTTCATTTCGTCGAGATCGGCGCTCTTTGACAACGGAATCGAATACCGCGCTGCGGGCACAAGATCGACCGGAGCATAGCTCGCGGGGAGGGGAAATTGCTGCGACACCGGCCGGTCGATATCGAGCCGTCGGTCGCGCAGCTGGTTTGCAGAATAGCGCTGCGCCCCGAACGCGTCGCGGAAGAGCGCGCGCATGTGCTCGTTAAGGGCTTGCGCCTCGGTCGCGCGCCCTTGTTCTTCGTAAATATCAGCGAGCAGCTTGATATAAAGCGACAGCTCGGGATTGTTCGATCCCTTCGCCTTTTCCTGCGCGTGGAAGGCGTCGAGATAAAGCGTCTCCGCGTCGTCGAGGCGGCCCATGCCGCGGTAGACGGGCCCCAGCATCAGCGCGATTTGCACCGTATCGGGATGATCCGCCCCAAGAATTTCGCGGCGGATCGCCAGCGACGACGACAGCAAGCCGGCGGCGGCGTAAAGCCCGTCGCCTTTCAGCGCGAAGAAGGCGCCGATCGTCGCCATGTCCCCGGCGGCGGCGAGCTTGGTCTCGCGGTTTCCGGACACGAATTGAGGATCCCCGGTCGGCTTCAGCGCCTCGGTGAACAGAACGCCGGCCTCGCTCACCTTGCGGGCGTAGAAGGCTTCGATCGAGGTGTCGTCCGGCGCTGCGGCGCGCGAGGCGGCGTCGCCGGAGAGTTCGAGAAATTCGGCGTAAACGGCGACGGCGCGGCCGATGTCCTTCGAGAAGATGCGCGCGCGCGCCAGCTGGTCCTCAAGCGTCGCGCGTTCGACCGGTTGAAGGTCCTTGCCCCAGCCGGAGGCGAGGGCTTCCTCAAATAGTCCGGCGCTGCGCGCGAACCGGCGCGCGTCATACATGGTCGCGGCGACCCTTGCCTTGAACGGCGCCAGCGCCTCGTCCTTGACGCCGGCTTTCCGGCGCAGCGTGAGCGCACGTTCGCCGTGGGCCTGCGCAATGCCCGGATAGCCGCCCGCGCGGAGCGCCTCAAAACGGCTTTGCGCCGCGTCAGGATCGCTCCAGACGGTGAAGGCGTAGGTCGATGCGTAAACGCCCGCGAGCGCCAGGAATGCGCACGCGAACATCGGCGGCGGACGCAACTTCATAGACGTTGACGAGCCCCTCGTCCCACCAAATCCCCAAGCCGCGACCCTATCAAAGCTTTTTGGCAAGGGCGAGCCGTGACAGCCGGAATTTCAACCCTTAATCGGGGCCCGGCTTCAAGGGAAATGCGATGACCGGAACAGGCAGGCGGCGCGTCTATCTGATGCGCCACGGGCATGTGGATTATTTCGCGCCGGGGATCTCCGATCCGCGCTGCGTCGTCCTGACCGAGCTTGGCCGTGCGCAGGCCGGCGCCGCCCGTGACGCGCTTGCGGGGGTTTCCTTCGATATCGCCGTTCACAGCGGTCTGCCGCGCACGATCGAGACGGCGGAAATCGTGCTCGCCGGGCGGGCGGGCCCCGCGCCGCGCACGGTCGAGGGGTTTGAGGAGCTGAAAAGCGGCTGGCTTCTCGCCGAAAGCCGGGAGGAACTCGCCGCCCGGCTCGCTTTCTGTTTCGACGCCGCGGCGGCGACGGGCGCGCGCTTCCTGCCCGATGGCGAGCCCTTTGCGGCGGCGGAGGCGCGAATCACCGCCGCGATGCAAAGCCTTATCGAGGGCGCCCTGTGGAAAACCGCGCTGGTCGTCGCCCATGAAGGCGTCAACCGGATCCTCCTTGGCTGGGCGACCGGCGGCGGACTTTCGACCATCGGCGCCTTTGAGCAGGATCTTGCCTGCATCAACGTCATCGACCTTGACGTTACAGCGCGCGAACTGACGCCCGGCCTCAGGATCGAGCGGGCGATCCTCAAATCGGTGAACGTCACGCCCTATGACTTTGTGAAGGCCGGTCTGCCGCGCACCAGCCTTGAGCACCTTTTCGATGTCGACTTCGGCCGCGGCCGCCCGCCGGAAGGGTGGGGCCGGCCGAACGGCGCCTGATGCAACTTTTGCGTCGCGTGGCGTTTTACGAAGTCCGGCAAATACGGACTTGCCGGAATCCGCGGCGCAGGCCGGTCTGAAAATTTCGGCCTTTCCTTGGGGATTCCGGGCTAAAATCCGCACAATGCGGATTCGCGCATTTGGGGTATTCGGCTCAGATGGAATGTCGCAGGGCTGTGTCCGTCCCTTGATAAGGGAGGGCATGAGCCCCCAGCGGCGCTTGCCGCTGGACTTGGGCGAACGGGAGGGTTCGCGGTGCTGGTATTGTTCCTTACAGTCGACGCCGCGAACCAGATCGGAAGAGCACACGTCTGAACTCCAGTCACGTGAAACGATCTCGTATGCCGT
>DNZB01000047.1:1182-8368 GCA_003506635.1 Parvularcula sp. | reverse complement strand
CGCGCGCCGCCTCTCACGCGAACTCCGCCGCGGTCAGCCCTTGCGCGTAGAGCAGCGCCGTCAGGTCCGCGTGATTGATTTCCGCGTCGGCGGCGGCGGCGACCTTGGGCTTGGCGCGCCAGGCGAGGCCAAGGCCCGCCGACCTGATCATGTCGAGATCGTTGGCGCCGTCGCCGACGGCGAGCGTCGCGGCGAGGGGAATTCCGTGGTCCTTCGCATACTGACGAAGCGCGGCTTCCTTCGCTTCGCGGCCGAGGATCGGGCGGCGCACCGCGCCCGTCAGCTTTCCGCCCGCGATCAGCAGTTCGTTCGCGCGGCAATGCTGGAATCCGGCGAGCTGCGCGACGCGCTGGACGAAAAAGGCGAACCCGCCCGAAACGAGCACCGTCGCGGCGCCGCGCGCGTTCATCGTTTGAACAAGCGTCCTTGCGCCCGGGTTAAGCGCGATGCGCGTGCGATAGCACTCTTCCAGCGTCTTTTCCGGAAGACCTTTCAGCATCGCGACCCGCTCCGCCAGGGCCGCTTCGAAATCAAGCTCGCCGCGCATGGCGCGCTCGGTGATCGCCGCGATCTCGGTCTTAAGGCCCGCAAAATCGGCGAGTTCGTCGATGCATTCCTGGCCGATGATCGTCGAATCCATGTCGGCGATGAGGAGCTTTTTGGCGCGCGTTTTCGCCGGCTGGGCGATGACGTCGAGGGGCGCGGCGCCGAGCGCGGGCGCAAGGGCCGCCATGACCGCGCGCCGGTCCGCCGCGGCGTCGATGAGGAAATCCTCCGCGACGTCTTCCGACAGCGTGCGCCGGCGCACCTCGCCGAAGGCGTCAAGCAGCGCGTCGGCCGCCGCGTCGCGCAAATCCTCGTCAAGGACCGCCTCCGCCGGATTGCAAACGAGCGTGATTGCAGTAACAGCCATCTTTATGGCGAACCGTCCGGGCGAGCGCGTGATCCTTATCGCAGGGCCGACCGCGAGCGGCAAGTCGGCCGCCGCGCTGATGCTCGCGGAAGACCTCGGCGCCGAAATCGTCAACGCCGACGCGCTGCAGGTTTATGGCGATTTGCGCATCCTCTCCGCGCGGCCGGGGCCGGCGGAGCTGTCGCGCGCGCCGCATCGCCTTTTCGGCCATGTCGACGGCGCCGTCCGTTATTCCGTAGGCGGATGGGCGAGGGATGCGGAGGGCGCGCTCGGCGACATCGCCGCGCGCGGCCGGCCTGCGATCGTCGCCGGCGGGACGGGGCTCTATTTTCGCGCGCTGACCGAGGGGCTTTCACAAGCGCCGGACATTCCCGCGGAAATCCGGCGGGAGGCGCAGGCGCGATTTCTCGCCATCGGGCCGCAGGCGTTCCATGCCGAAGTCGTCGCCGCCGATCCCTTGATGACGCGGCTGAAGCCAGGCGACCGTCAGCGGCATTTGCGCGCGTGGGAAGTCTGGCGCGCGACCGGGCGCCCGCTCTCCGAAATGCAGAGGCGGCCCGGGACCCCGATCGCGCGGAGCATCGCGGCGCGGCTTGTCATCGAGCCCCCGCGCGGCGACCTTTATCGCGACATCGAAACGCGCTTCGACGCCATGCTGGCGGCGGGCGCCCTCGACGAGGCGCGGGCGCTGATGGCGCGGGGGCTCGATCCGATGCTGCCGGTCATGAAAGCGGTCGGCGCGGCGGAACTGCTCGCGCATCTGCGCGGCGCGCTTTCCCTCGAAGAGGCTATCCGCCTCGCCAAACAGTCGAGCCGCCGTTTCGCCAAGCGCCAGATGACGTGGTTCCGCAATCAGACGCCGGACTGGCCGCGGGCGTCGTCGCCGGTACAGGCGCTCGCCGTTCTCAAGGCGCAGCTTCGCCCGGCCCGAACGTCAGCTTAGGCGTGACCTTGCCTTGTCGTTGCATAGCCGTCCGCGCGGCGATAATCAGCGCCGGGCCCGCCCGGCGGCGCTTTGCTGCGGGCGGGTGTTTTCTGATGACGGATTTTCCCAAATGCGGCTGATCGCCGGTCTTGGCCGCTTCCTGACATCGATGGACGCCAAAGCCTGGACTCCCTTCGCGGTTTCCACGGGGTTGATGCTTGTCGTTGTGGTCCTGTTCGTTTTCGGCGGGCGCTGGGTGCATTTTGAGGATGAAGGCCGGCTTGCCGCGCTGTTCTCGGAATTCGCGCGAACGCCCTGGGCGGTCCCGGCGATCATGGCGGTGTTCATCGCACTTGCGCTCACCGGCTTTCCGCAATGGTTCCTGATCGCCGGGACGATCCTTGCATTCGGGGCTCGTGACGGGGCGATCTATTCCTGGCTCGCCACCATGATGAGCGCGAGCGTCACATTCGCGCTCGGCCGGTTCATGGGTCGGGCGTGGGTCGAGCGCTTCGGCGGCGCGCGCACGCGCGCGACCATGGACTTCATCGGCCGCCATGGCATCCTCGCGAGCGGGCTTATCCGGGTGATTCCGTCCGCCCCCTTCATCATCGTCAATGCGGCGGCGGGGGCGGCGCGCGTACCGCTCTGGAAATATCTTGCAGGGACGAGCGTCGGCATCGTGCCGAAGATCTTGATCGTCGTCGCGCTCGCCGCGCTTGCGCCCGAGGACCGGACGTTCAAAGGCGGCGTTTCCGGGCTTTACCATTTCTTCACGTCTCTGGCTCCGGGCGACTGGGCGCTTTTCGCCGCTGTGGTGGCCGGCTGGACCGGGCTCCTCCTCGGGGTGCGCCGCGTCTATGTCGCGCTCCGCCGGCGTAGCGAAGAAAAGCCACGCGACGCTTTGGCGCTGGACAAAGAATCCCATTAGGCGGAGGGCGTCACGCGCGGGCCGTTTGTTGACGATTTCGGAACCCATTAAGGTTAAACAGGCCGCCGGGACCTTCACCGGCGATAGGATTTGTTCATGCTTTCAACGCTCTTCGGGATGCTGTCTTCCGACATGGCGATCGACCTCGGAACGGCGAACACGCTCGTCTATGTGAAGGGGCGCGGCATCGTCCTGAACGAGCCTTCCGTCGTCGCCATCGAAACGCGCGGCGGCAGGAAGCTCGTCCGCGCGGTCGGCAATGAAGCCAAAGAGATGCTCGGCCGCACCCCAGGTGAAATCGAGGCGATCCGTCCGATGCGCGACGGGGTCATCGCCGATTTCGAAGTCGCCGAAGCGATGATCAAGCACTTCATCCGTAAGGTTCACAATCGCCGGTCGTTCGCCAGCCCGCGCATCGTCGTCTGCGTGCCTTCTGGCGCGACGGCGGTCGAGCGGCGCGCCATTCAGGAATCGGCGCTCTCCGCCGGCGCCCGCAAGGTCGAACTTATTGAAGAGCCAATGGCCGCGGCGATCGGCGCCGGCTTGCCCGTCACCCAGCCGACGGGCTCGATGGTCGTCGATATCGGCGGCGGCACCACGGAAGTCGCGGTCCTGTCGCTCGGCGGCATTGTCTATTCGCGCTCGGTGCGGGTCGGCGGCGACAAGATGGACGACGCCATCATCGGCTATATCCGCCGCATGTATAACCTTTTGATCGGCGAGGCGTCGGCCGAGCGCATCAAGAAGGAAGTCGGCAGCGCCATGATCCCGACGGAAGGGTCCGGCGTCACCATCCAGATCAAGGGGCGCGACCTGATGCACGGCGTGCCGAAGGAAGTCCGTATCGGCGAGGCGCAAGTCGCCGAAGCCCTTGCCGAGCCCGTCAGCCAGATCATCGAGGCGGTAAAGGTAGCGCTTGAGGCGACCCCGCCCGAGCTTGCCGCCGACATCGTCGACACCGGCATCATGCTGACCGGGGGCGGGGCGCTCCTCAGAAATCTCGACCAGGTGCTGCGCGACGAGACGGGTCTGCCGGTCTCGGTCGCCGACGACCCTTTGTGCTGCGTCGCCCTCGGGACCGGGGCGGCGCTCGAAAATGAAAAGGCGATGCGCGGCGTTCTGTCTTCCGCGATCTAGCCGGAAGGACTAGGTATTCCGGCGTGGCGCCGGACGGCCGAGTCACGGGATAACAGGGGCGCCGGGCGGGGTATCCGCCGGGCGCTTTCGTCATATTTGAGGCTGAAGGTCGATGGAGTTATTGGGGCGGGAGACGCGCGAAAGGTTCGGCCTTCGATCGCGGTCGCAGGCCGGCATTCTGATTTTTTCGCTGGTCTCGACGATGATGCTGCTGTCGAGCCTTTATGCGGCCGAGGCCTCGGTCTTCAAAAAGGCGCGCGAGGCGGCGATCGAAACAGCCTCGCCCATTCTGAAATTTTTCGCCGGGCCGATCGGATGGATCGAAGACCGGCTTGGCGCGATCTCGGATTACTTCCGCGTGCTCGAACAGAACGAGGCGCTGCGCGAGGAAAACGCGGCGCTTCGTCAGTGGGAAGAGGAGGCGCGTTCGCTCCGCGGCGTCATCGCGGCGCTTGAGGAGCTGGAGGCCTACACGCCGCCGCCCGCAGCCAAGCCGATCAACGCCTTCGTCATCGGCGAGGCGAACGATGCCTATGTTCATTCGATGATCGTCAACGCCGGCGCCAATGAAGGCGTCAGCCGGGGATTTGCCGCGGTCGATGAACGCGGCATGGTCGGGCGTATCGTCGATGTCTCGCCGAACGCCGCGCGCATACTTTTGCTCAATGACGTGCAGAGCCGCATTCCGGTCTTCGTCGAGGGATCGTTTGTCGAAGGGCTGCTCGTCGGCCGATCGACCTCGCAGCCGACGATCGCAATCACGAAGCTTGCGAATGGCGACAAGATTCAGCCCGGCCAGCGCGTCATCACGTCCGGCGCCGGCGGCGTATTGCCTCGCGGCCTGACGGTGGGCGCCGTCGCCGCCGTCGACAAGAAGGAAGCGACGGTCGAACTCGCCGCCGACTATGCGCGCTCGCGCATGGTCAGGATCATCAATTACAAATTTCCGGATGTTGAAGCGACCCCGCTTGGCGCGCCGGGCGCCGCGGCGGCGGCGGCCGAGATCAGCGCAGCCGAAACTGCGCCCGCGACCGCAGCGGATGCGGCGAACCTGCCGGCCGCGCCGCCGGCCGCGCCCGCTCCCGTCGATGAGGGCGACTGAGCGATGTCGACGCGCGCCGACGTCTT
Organism: Parvularcula sp.; assembly: GCA_003506635.1. Taxonomy (GTDB): domain Bacteria; phylum Pseudomonadota; class Alphaproteobacteria; order Caulobacterales; family Parvularculaceae; genus Amphiplicatus. The sequence continues at coordinate 3,334 of DNZB01000047.1, read as the reverse complement.
GATGCGACTGGCCGGCGCCGCGACGCCGGCGCTGCTCGGCTTTCTAGGCGTCATCCTGCTCGCTTCGCCGCTCCGTCTTTTCGGGGGCGAAGTTCCAACGCCGGTATTTCCGCTCATCATCGTCTATTTCTGGTCGCTCTATTCGCCGGGACATTTGCCGGCCGCGAGCGTTTTCGCGATGGGGCTGACTCACGATCTTCTCAGCGGCGGGCCGATCGGGCTTTGGCCGACCGTTTACCTTGTCACGCAGCAGATCGCGATATCGCAGCAGGCCTATTTCCTCGGTCGCGATCTTGGAGTCGTTTCGATCGGATTTGCGGTGGCCGCGCTTGTCGTTTCGCTGATAGTGTGGTTCGTGATGAGCCTGATGACGGCGACGGTTTTGCCGCTCGGCGGGATCTTCTGGCAGATGCTGGCGACTGTCGCCTGTTTTCCATTGTTCGCGCTGGCCTTCGGTCGTTTGCACCGCCGAGTCGTGATCGAGGTTTAAGCAGGGCATGAGCGTCAACTCCAACGATCCGGAAAAGAAGGAGATCGTCACAAGGCGCGCCGCGATCGTCGCGGGCGGTTTCAGCTTCATTCTCGCCGGCATCGGCGCGCGGCTGGCGCAGCTCCAGATCGTCGATTACAAGAAATATCAGCGGCTCGCCGAAGAAAACCAGTTCAACACGCGCATCATCACGCCGCTGCGCGGTGAAATCATCGACCGCTTCGGCGCTTCGCTCGCCTCGAACCGCCAGAACTTCCGCCTCCTTTTCATTCCGGACGAGGCGGGCGAGGTCGAACCCGCCCTCGACCGCATCGGCGAGTTCCTGGCGATTACGCCGGAAAAGCGTGCGAAGCTGTTGCGCGAAATCCGCCGCACGCAAGGCTTCGCTCCCGTGGAGATCGAGAACAATCTTGAATGGGAGCAGTTCTCGAAGGTGAATTACGAGCTGCCTTACCTTCCGGGCGCGCATCCCGAGGTCGGCGATTCCCGGAGCTATCCGCTCGGCAACGCAACCGCCTTCGTCGTCGGATATGTCGGCGCCGTCACTGACAAAGACCTTGCATCGAAGGATAACGAGAACCAGCATCTCCTGCTGCGTCAGCCGGGCTTCAAGGTCGGGCGCGAGGGCCTTGAGCGCACCTACGAGCACGAGTTGCGCGGCGTCGCCGGCTCGATGGAGGTGAAGGTCAACGCGCATGGCCGCGTGATCGAGGAGATTGAGGAGAGCATTAAGCCGCCGGCGCGCGGCGAGACGCTTGGCCTGACCATCGACGCTGAACTTCAGATGGCGGCGATGAAGGTGCTTGAAGGCGAAAGCGCCTCGGCCGTCGTCATCGACACGGAGACGGGCGATATTCTCGTACTCGCCTCGACGCCGGCTTTCGACCCGAATATTTTTACCCGGGGAATTCCGAACGCGCTCTGGAAGGAGCTGAACGAAAGCCCCTACAAGCCGCTTCTCAACAAGCCGCTCGGCGGCATCTACCCTCCGGGCTCAACCTTTAAGATGGTGAGTGCGATCGCGGCGCAGCGCGCCGGGATCAGCCCTTCGTTCAGCGTAAGGTGCAACGGAAAGTTCTGGTACGGCAACCGCTTCTTCCATTGCTGGAGAAAAGAGGGCCACGGCGTCGTCGACATGAAGAACTCGCTGAAGCATTCATGCGACACCTTTTATTACACGGTGGCGACGCAGCTCGACATCGACCTTCTCGCCGACACCGCGCGCAAATTCGGCCTCGACCAGACCTTTGAACTCGGCATTCCGGGCCAGCACGCCGGCGTCATTCCGGACCGCGCGTGGAAGAAGCGCTATTATCGCAGCTCGCCCGAGAACCAGACCTGGTTTCCAGGCGAAACGCTGTCGGCGGTCATCGGACAGGGCTCGGTTTCCACGACGCCGCTGCAACTCGCGGTGATGGCGGGGCGCATCGCGACGGGGCGGGAAATCCGGCCGCGGATCGTTCGCCTCAAAGGGGATCGGGTGCTGCCGCAGCCCAAGGCGCCGAAGATCGACATTCCGGAGGAATATCTCGCTGTCGTCCGCGCGGGCATGAACGCGGTGACGAATGAGCCGGGCGGCACCGCCTGGCGCTCGCGTCTTGAAGAACCCGAATGGCAGATCGCCGGAAAGACAGGAACAAGCCAGGTCTATCGCATCACGGA
>DNZB01000047.1:0-804 GCA_003506635.1 Parvularcula sp. | reverse complement strand
GCCTGCGCCGTCGTCGTCGAGCATGGCATCGGCGGCGCCCGCATGGCGGGTCCGAAGGCGCGCGAGATCATGCGCGCGGTGCTGGCGAAGGATCCCGCGAAATTGAAACCCATCGGCGCCGCGGCGATCGCCGGCGCGGCCGACGAAACAGCGCGTGGGTAGGGCGATGGCGTCGATCATCCTTCCAGGACCTCGCCGCGGCCTCGGCGATCATGTCGCGCGGCTGCACTGGCCGCTGATCGTCATGCTGTCGATGATCGCGGGCGCCGGCGTCGTCACGCTTTATTCCGTCGGCGGAGGGTCATGGAGCCCCTGGGCCGGATCACATGCGATTCGCTTCGCGATTTCGCTGGTCGCGCTCATCGTCGTCGGGCTGATCGGCATGCGGTACTGGATGCTGCTGTCGATCCCGATTTATGTCGTTGGGCTGATCATGCTGGCGCTGGTTCCGTTCATCGGCGAGACGGTGATGGGCGCCCGGCGCTGGATCGATCTCGGATTCATGCAGTTCCAGCCGGCTGACGTCATGAAGATCGGCCTCATCCTGGCGCTCGCCCGCTATTATCATGCGCTGCGGCCGGAACAGGTCTCGCACATCCTCTATCTCATTCCGCCGCTCCTCATGATCGGCGCCCCGGCGGCGCTCGCGGCGATGCAGCCGGACCTTGACCTCGTCATCATCTTTTTATTGAGCGGCGGCGCGATCATGTTCCTCGCCGGCCTCAGCTGGCGCATCGGCGCCCTCGGCGTCTTCGGCGCGATCGGCGCGGGCTACGCCGCGTACCGGTTCGATCTGTTGCACGA
>DNZB01000188.1:1533-3096 GCA_003506635.1 Parvularcula sp. | reverse complement strand
CCATCGCTTTCCGTCTGCGCGCTGTCCGCCTTCGCCGCTTTCGCGATCGTCGCGCGGCGCGCGCTTCCCGCTGGCGGCGTCAGGTTCGCCAGCGCAGCGTCGCCGGCGCCAGCGGGTTGACGAACTCCGCCTCGCCTTTTTCGGACCACGCCTTATTGAGCGCGAAATACCATTTCGCCGGTTCGTCGGCGTCGCCGAGATAGAGCGCGCGGTGGCGCGTGCGCGACAGATTTTCATTCTGCAGGCGGAGGATGTCGCCGTCCTGCTTCAGGAAACTGTCCGCCATGCCTTGCGCGAACGGCAGCAGCGCGTCGAAAAGCGCGAAGTCCCAGTAATTCAGATGCACGATGCGCGTCGTTCCCGCCTCTCCCGGCGTCATGGCGGTGAGCGCCAGAACGCGGCGCGTCGCCGTGCTGATATGTTCAAGGCGCAACGCGGGCAGGCGAAACTCGATCTCGGTCACGGGCGCGCCGCCGATCGCCTTGTAGATCAGCGAGTTCGACGACGGCGCATGCGCGGTCATCTTGAAGCCGAGCGCGGTCGGCGCGAACGCCTTCGTCTTGTCGGCGCGCGGGCGCCCTTCGCGCCACCACCATTGTTTGTGAACGACCGGCGTGTGCGCCGGATCAACGAGGCCGACGACCGCCTCGTCGAACGGTCCTGACGTTTCAACGACAGTCGCCGTCTTCGGCCTGAACGACGGCGGCAGGCCGATGTCCGGCGCGGCGAACAAGGGTTCCCCGGCGCCGTACCAGATCCAGAGGAGGCCGTTCGCTTCAGCGAGCGCGTAGCGCGCGACGCGAATGGTCGACGGATCGCGCGCATCGTCCGACGGAAGCGCCGGAACGCTGAGGCAGCGCCCGTCGGCGGCGCTGAACGACCAGGCGTGATAGGGGCACGTCACCGCCTCACCGCTGACGCGCCCCGCCGACAAAGGCGCGGCGCGGTGCGGGCAAACGTCGCGCAGCGCAAAGGGCGCGCCGGCGCCCGTACGGCCGAGGACAACCGGCTCGCCGAACAGAATGCGGCGGACCATCGCGCCCGGTTTCACCTCGCGCGACAGGCCTGCGAGATACCAGAGACCTTGGAGCGCTGCGCCGGTCATTGCGGACGGCGCGATTTCATCGCCGCGGCGAGCGTTCCTTCGTCGAGATGGTCAAGCTCGCCGCCGACCGGCACGCCCTGACTGAGGCGCGTGACGGCGAGGCCGGCGCCGACCAGCTGATCGCCGAGATAATGCGCGGTCGTCTGACCGTCGACGGTCGCCGGCAGCGCCAGCACGATTTCCCTGACGGCGCCGCCCTTTGCGCGCGCGACGAGCGGGCCGATCGACAATTCGTTCGGGCCGACGCCGTCGAGCGGCGACAGGAGGCCGCCGAGAACATGATATCGCCCCTTGTGCGCGCCCGCGCGCTCAAGCGCCCATAGATCGCCGACATCTTGCACCACGCAAAGAATGGCGGCGTCGCGCGACGGGTCCGCGCAGACCCCGCAAGGATCGATCGAATCCCAGTTCCCGCACGTCCCGCAGGCTTTGACCTTATCCGCCGCGTCGTCGAGCGC
>DNZB01000188.1:0-1195 GCA_003506635.1 Parvularcula sp. | reverse complement strand
CCGAGCCCCGGGAGCCTGGCGAGCAGGTCGATGAGCCGTTGCAGCTCAGGTCCGATATTGGCGGCGGGCATGGTCGGGGCGCTTGCTTGTCTTGCGCCGCGGGCGTCCGGCGGCGTCCTGCGCAGTCTTTATCCGGAAATTCCACGGGGCGTCAGCCCGTCGCGGCCAAGCGCCGCTGCGCCGGTTCGCCCGGCCCGCGGCGCCTTGTCACTTCAGTCATCGACGACCGGCAGGCCCGCGGCGCGCCAGCCGAGAATGCCGGTCGCCAAGTGATCGACCTTATTGATGCCGGCCTTGCGCAATACCGCCAGCGCGCCGGCGCTGCGGCGTCCGCTCCGGCAATAAAGGACGTATTGCGCATCAGGGTCGAGGCGGGCGACGGCGCTGGCGAAATCCGCGGCGCGATAGTCGATATTGACCGCGCCGGCGAGGCGCCCGGCGTCAAACTCCTGCGGCGTGCGCACGTCGAGCGCAATGACGCCCGGCCGCGCCAGCAGCCGCGCCGCTTCTGCGGGGGTCACATCCGCCGCTGACGCGGCGCCAGCGCCGGCGATGAGCGCGCCAGCGGCGACAGAAAGGAGCCCGAACTGCCGCGCCATCGATCAACCGATCAGTTTCAGGGTTTTCCAATAAGCGCCGGCCTTGGCGATCATCGCATCAGGATCCTTGTCGAATTTCACCGCGCCGGCCTTCGCCGCGAAGAGGTAGAGTTTGCCGTCCTTGATCCGCCAGACGGCCGGGTTCGCCGGCACGATCTTCTTCATCGACATCGCATTGGTGCAATAGCCGCCGAATTGCGGCGCGAAGGCTTCGGGCGCAGTCTCAAATTTGGCGCGGGCCTCGGCGTTTTCAAAGCGCCAGATCGCGCTCTTCCAGGAGGACTCAACCTCCGCCGCGCCCGGCCGCGCTGCGCCTTGGGTGAAATAGGCAGTCACATCATAGCCTTCATTCGCGCGATCGCCCGACCGGCCGTTGCTAAAGGCGGCGATTTCCTTTTTCTTCTTCGGCGCTGCAAGGGCCGGCGCGGCGGCGAAAATAGCGACGGCGCCGAGACCGGCGGCAAGGCGGCGCCTGTCGATCGTCTGGATCATTGTCTTCTCCTCTGCTGCGCGGCCCCGATGCGCGGGCTTTATGACGCTTTGAAGGCCGAGGGTCAAAACGGCAGCTTCATCCCCGGCGGCAGGGGCAGGCCGGC
>DNZB01000295.1 GCA_003506635.1 Parvularcula sp. | reverse complement strand
CAGCGTTCCTTGCGCCTGCGCCGAGAGCGCGTACTGGTCATAGCCGAAGAAGACGCGGTGCCCGACATTCGATTCAAGATCGCCCTGGCTGCCCGGAGCGACCGAGCCCGTGCCGGCAGCGCCCGTGCCGCCGACGTCTGTCGCGGCGACGTCCGGTCCGGTCGCCTTGCTGGTGTTGGCGCATGCGGCGGCGAGGAAGGCTAATCCCGCGACGCCGGCGGCCTTCAATGCGAAAGAGATTTTCATTGGTCGACTGCTCCACTGCCCTTCATCGGACGCTTTCAGGGCGCGCCCCGCTATTACCCACATTTGATCCAGAATTGCGTCGCCGGTGTGACCGGAAATCGTTTCCGGCCGTCGCCGCAATCGTCGGTATGCCAAGCCGCAGTTAATATTTCGAGATTAACTATCGGTATACCCAGCATCCTGACCGTAAAGTGCGCCGCGGCCGCGTTCAAGCAGAACCGGTACGGCGGCAAAATGAAAAACGCGTTATCGCGGGCCGCGTCAGGGGAGCGGCGGCGACCAGGCGGGATCGGAACTGTCCCCGGGGGTCCTGACGCGGCGGAGATTGCGCCCCGTCAGGTCCACCGACCACAGCGACGGACCCGCGCCCGGCGAGGCTTCGCGGAAGAACATCAAAACGCGCCCGTTCGGCGACCAGGTCGGGCCTTCATCGAGATAGCTTTCGGTGAGAAGCCGTTCGCCCGTCCCGTCGGGGCGGATGACGCCGATGTAAAAACGCCCCTGATATTGCCGGGTGAAGGCGATAAGGTCGCCGCGCGGGCTCCATACCGGCGTTTGGTAGCGTCCCTCGCCGAAGGTGATGCGCTTGGGGGCCGCGCCGTCGGCGCCCATCACATAGATTTGCTCAGTGCCGCCGCGATCGGAGGTAAAGCCGATGCGCCGCCCGTCCGGCGACATCGTCGGCGAGGTGTCGATGCCGGGATTGTCGGTCAGCCGCGTCAGCTTGCGGGTCGCGAGTTCCATCATGAAGACGTCGGAATTGCCGCCGCGCTCCATCGACATCAGAACGCGCGTGCCGTCCGGCGTGAAGCGCGGCGCGAAGGTCATGCCGCGGAAGGTGCCGAGCTGCTCTTGCTCGCCGGTCTCGATGTTGAAGAGATAGACCTGCCCCGGCCTGTTGTCGAATAGGGCCATGTAGGTGATCTGCTGCTGCGTCGGCGAAAAGCGCGGCGTCAGCGCCTGATAGTTGAGGCCGTCGGTCAGCAAGACCGGATTGGCGCCGTCCTGATCCATGATCATCAGGCGCTTGTTGCGCTTTTCCTTCGGCCCCGTTTCGTGAATGAAAACGACCCGGGTGTCGAAATAGCCTTCCTCGCCGGTCAGCGACTTGTAGACGAAATCGGCGACCTTGTGCGCAGCGCGCCGCCAGTTGTCGGCGGGCGTCTTGAAGGAGACGGCGCCCAGTTGCTCGTTCGAGTAAACGTCCCAGACGCGCGTCGCCACTTCGATGCGCCCGTCGGGCGTCTGGCGCACGTCGCCGACGACGAGGACTTGCGCGTTGATGATGCGCCAGTCGGGGAAACGCGGGCGCACGTTCACATTGGCGATGCGCTCGATATAGGCGCGCTGGTCGATGACGCTGAAAAGCCCCGAGCGGTCGAGATCGGCCATGATGACGCCGGTGAGGTCGCGCCCCAGCGTCTTCATCCCGTCGTCGGCGGCGACGAATTCCGGCACGGCGATCGGCATCGGTTCGACATTCGCCTGGGTGATGTCGATCCTGACGCGCGCCGACGCGGCCGAAAAAACGCCGAGCGCGGCGACAAGGGCGAGGAGCGCGGCATAAGCGTTTTTCATCATCGTCATTCTCATCTTTCGCTTGTCTTCAGTCGCTATCCGATTCGAGGGCCCGAATTAGGGCGCCCACGCTGCGCGGCGCCGCTTAAAACCCCGCCATGATGCTGGGGTCGAAATTGAGGGTGAAGGCGCGCCATTCCTGATAGCGGGCCGGATCGAAGAAATCATAGGGCTGGCAGGCCTGCACGGCCCTTACCGCGTTCTGCTCCGCGACTTTCCAGAAGCGGTTGCCGGAGAGGCTGATTTCGATCGCGTTGACGACGCGCGGCGTTCCGGCGAGCGTGCCGTCGCGATTGAGGTCGATGTCGATTTCGACGACGAGCGCTTCCGGGTTCGGCGCGCCCAAAATGGCGCTGGCGTTCCAGCAGCGCGCGACAGCGGCGCGCATCTTGTCTATTTCAGTGACGGTGAGACGCTCGCCCGCGCCGATCGCCGCGCGCGCGCGCTCAGCTTCTTCCGTCGCATCCGACGGGGCGCCCGTCTGTTGATCCTTTTTCGACTTGTCGATCAGCGCGGCGAGCGCGTCGAGATCGAGATCGTCCGGCTTTTTCGGCGGATCCTTTTTCACCGGATCTTTTTTCGGCGGATCCTTCTTCGGTTCGGGCTCTTTTTTCGGTTCGACCGGCGGCGGCTCTTTTTTCGGCTCCGGTTCGTTTTTCGCTTCGGCTTTCGGCGGCTCCGGCGGCTTTTCCGCGGGCGGCTCCGGCTTTTTTTCCGGCAAGGGCTTTGGCTTGGGCGCGGCGGCGGGAACGCTCGTCACCTTGCCGAGTTCGGCCTTCTCGATCAGTTCGACCGGAATGACGGGCTGCTCAACGACTTTCGTGCGCAGGAATTCCGGCAGCGACACGAAGGCGAGCGCGAGCGCGCCGCCATGCAGAGCCAAAGACGCAACGAAACCTGTCCGCATGGGGCTCTACCGCGTCCCTGGCGTCATTCGTTTTCCCGGTCGGTGACAAGACCGATGCGGCGGAAGCCCGCCGTGTTGATCCGCCCCATCACGCGCACGACCTCGCCATAAGTGCGCGCCTGATCGCCGCGGATATAGATGCGCTGGTCGTATCCCGCCGTTGCGATCGCTTCGAGCTGCGGCACGAGATCGTCGATCGTCACCGCCGTCTCCTGCACATAGATCGCGCCGTCCTTGGTGATCGTCACCGTAAGGGGTTCGCCTTGTTCCGGAATGGGCTGCGCCGCGGTTTCGGGAAGATCGACGGCGACGCCGACAGTCAAAAGGGGCGCGGCGACCATGAAGACGATGAGAAGCACAAGCATCACGTCGACGAGCGGCGTGACGTTGATCTCCGCAAGCATGCGCGTCCGCCCCGGCCGGTGCCGGTGTCCGCCGCCATTGCCGACCGACGCGCCCATCAGCGCGACCTTTCGTCAAGCTGGCGCGACAAGATCGCGGAGAACTCGTCCGCGAAACCCTGCAACCGCACCGCATAGGAATTGAGCGCCGCCGAATAGCGGTTATAGCCGACCACCGCCGGGATCGCGGCGACAAGGCCGAGCGCCGTCGCAAACAGCGCCTCAGCGATGCCGGGCGCGACGACGGCGAGGTTCGTATCCTTCGTCGCGGCGATCGCCTGGAACGCCGTCATGATGCCCCAAACGGTGCCGAGAAGGCCGACGAAGGGCGCCGCCGATCCGATCGTCGCGAGAACGCCGAGATTGCGCTCCGCCGTTTCAAGCTCGCGCGCGACAGCGACGTTCATCACCTTGTCGATGCGCTCGCGCGCGCCGGCGACAAGCCCTTCGGCGCGGCCGATGTCCTTGGCGCGCGACCATTCCGACATGCCCGCCGAAAACACGCGCGCCATCGGATGATCGCCCTTGTCGCCAAGCTTCCGGTGCAATTCGTCAAGCGGGCGGCCCGACCAGAAAGCATCCTCGAACCTTGCCGATTTCGACTTCAGCTTTCCGAAAAGGAGCGACTTGTCGATGATGACCGCCCAAGACCAGATCGAGGCGATGACGAGAATCGCCATCACCCCTTTCACGACAAGCCCGGCGCTCATGAAGAGGCTTAAAAGGCTGAACTCGCCCCCGAGCGTCTGACCGGCCGCGACCGCCACTTCCGTTTCCATGCGTCCTCAATTCCTAAAGCGTTGAACTGGCTTGATTTCCCCAAGGCTTGCCGTCGGCCCGGCGGTTTGGCGCCCGACCTTTTGAGACAGGTTTGCGGCGATCCCATGACGGCTGCATGCGCCAAGCGCCCCTCGTTCAGCGCCGCGGCCGCCCGAAACCTCGTTAATTTGTCTCTCCCTTAGCGGCTTCCGCGAGAGCCGCAAAGCGAATTGGCGGCAAGGAGCGCCCCAATCGTCGCCGGACCGTTTCGCGCCCGGTCTCATTCCGCCGGCGCGCTAGCCAAGCCCGAACCGGGCGATGATTTCCGGCGGCAGGCGGCGCGGCCGACCACTGAGATTCATCGCCGCCGCCTCAACCGCCGCGGTCGCGATGCGATCATCCCCGCGGCGGATCGCCTGCGCGAGCGTCATCCGCGCGCCCCTGACCTCAAGAAATTCCGTCGAGACGGTGAGGAGATCGTCAATCCGCGCCGGGGCGAGCCATTCAACGGTCATCCGCCGAACCGCGAAGGCGAGCGGCTCGGCCCGGGCAAGGAGATCGCTGTGGGAAATCCCGCAGGCCCGCAGCGCCTCTGTCCGCCCGCGCTCGAAGAACTGGAGATGGCGTGCGTGATAGACAACGCCCGAAAAATCCGTGTCCTCGTAGTAGACGCGGACGGCGATCTCGAAGCTTGGCGGCATCGGCGAGGGGGTACTGGCGGCGGCCCCTTTCCCTCCGCCAGCCGCGCCGCTGGCGCAAGAAGGAAAGGGGCCTTTTCGATGTGGGCGGGTCCTGAAAATTCCAGTTCCCTTGCGGGGCGGCGCCGCAAACGGCGCCTTTTCCCTATGGCCGCGTCGCGAATTTTCGGCCTTTTCCGCGGGTTTGAGCCGCAAAGTACGGATTTGCCGGACAGGAAAAGGCGCCTTTTTTTCGGGGTCAGAGAAGGGCGCCGGGATCGCCCTCCTTTTCGAAAGAACAAAACGCGGCCCCGCCGCCTCGTCCGGTCGAAAGTTCAGCGAGCTATCTTCATATGCACGCGCGGCCAGAGGACTTGAGCAACCGAACCGCGCGCAAAACCAGACTTGTCAAAGCCGCCGCTTCTCAGGGACGAACCCGTCTTCGAAGCCGCGGGTAGAAATGACGATCGCGCCGGGCGTCAGCGGCGGCGCGATGGGGGGAGTATGGGACCAACGCCTTTCGGAGGCAATACATTTATTAGGCGACTCTGTTATGGTTAATTCGTGCGGGAGTTGCAAAACCGCCCTCACCCCGGACAGCGCCGCCGATCCCACGGACCATCTCCTGAACTATCCGCGCGCGAAGCAACCCCGCTCGGGAGATTGATCCCG
>DNZB01000116.1:2232-4194 GCA_003506635.1 Parvularcula sp. | reverse complement strand
AGGCAGGGCTGGCCCCACGAAACCGCTTCGGTTACGCCCGGAAGACCAAGCGAGAGCGCGAGCGTGCGTATGCCGGCGTAACTCAGCGGGCGCCTGGCCTTGCTTTTCGCCGTCGCGATTTTCCCGGCGCCCCGTTTCCGGGCCGGAGGCCGCGGTCGAGAAGTTTGCGCCATGTTTCCTCCGGGCTCGACGCGAAAGCGAACAGCGACAGGTCCTCGGGCGCGATCATGCCATGGTCGACGAAATGCTGAAAGTTGATCGCCGCGCGCCAGTAGTCCTCATCATAGAGAACGATGGGCACGCGGTTGCCCTTTCCGGTCTGATCGAGCGTCAGCATCTCAAACAGCTCATCGCAGGTGCCGAAGCCGCCCGGAAAAATGACGAGCGCATGGGTGCGCATCGCGAAATGCATCTTTCGCATGGCGAAATAGTGAAACTGAAACGTCAGCTCCGGCGTCGACCAGGCGTTCGGCTCCTGCTCCATCGGGAGACGGATGTTGAATCCGATCGAAGGCGCGCCGACATCGGATGCGCCGCGGTTCGCCGCCTCCATGACGCCGCCGCCCCCGCCGGTGGCGATGACATTGTCGCGCTGGCCGTCCTCGTCGCGGTCAAGCGCGCCGCCGCGTTCGGATGCGATCGCGCCGAATTCGCGCGCCGCGCGGTACCAGCGCGCATGCTCGCCCGCGCCGTTCTCGCGGATCCGCGCCGAACCGAAGACGACGATCGTCGAGCGCACGCCCCATGCGCGAAGCGCTTCTTCGGCCTTTTCATATTCAAGAAGGAAGCGAAGGCCGCGCCGGGCGTCGGCCAGCAGGAAATCCTGATCGAGCGCGGCGAGCCTGAATGCCGGCGAGGCGAGCTGGCGCGCGTTGGCGGGGGGTTTTTTCCGGGCTGGCATGAAGACGCCATCTACCGATTTGGCGCGCCGGGAAAGCGGCCCTGTGCGATCTCTTGCGCGATGCGAGATTTGTAGAGCGCCCGCAGCCGGGCGACCATCGCGCCGGAGCCCGCGCCGATCGCGCGGCCGTCGACTTCGGCGACCGGCGTCACGCCGGCGAAGGTGCCGGTGAGAAACGCCTCGTCGGCGCCGTAGACATCGTGCACGGAGAAATTCTTCTCCCGCGCGGGGACGCCGTTCGCGCGCGCGACCTCAAGAATGACGCCGCGGGTGATCCCGCCGAGGCAATAATCGCCCGAGGACGTCCAGATTTCGCCGTCACGGACAATGAAGAAGTGCGTCGAGTTGCAGGTGGCGACGAAGCCTTGCGCGTCGAGCATCAAGGCTTCGTCAGCGCCCGCCTTCGCCGCCTGGATGCAGGCGAGGATGCAGTTGAGCTTTGAATGCGAATTGAGCTTCTGGTCCTGCGTGTCGGGGCCTGTGCGCCGGACATGAACGGTGAAGAGGCGCTTGCCGGCCTGCGAAGCGAGCGGCGTCTTGAACTCCGGGATGATGACGATCGTCGGCGGCGTGATCGTCGCGCGCGGGTCCTGATAGGGCGTCGATTTGACGCCGCGCGAAACCATGAGGCGGACATGCGCGCCTTCATGCGCGTTGTTGGCGTCGAGGCAGTCGTAAAGGCGCCTTGTCAGCGCCGCCGCGGACAGCCCCATGTCGAAATCGAGAGTCTTCGCGCCTTCCCACAGGCGTTTCAGGTGCCGGTCAAGAAATGCGATGACGCCTTTTCCGTCCGGCCCCGGATAAACGCGCAGTCCCTCCCAGACGCCGTCGCCGAGCACGAAGCCGGAATCAAAGACCGAAACCTTCGCCTCCTGGCGCGGAAACAGGGCGCCGTTGATGTCGATCAAGATCGCGTCATTGCGCGGGTCGGGCGCGTAGGCGTGGGTCGAATGGGTCATTTCAGATCTGCGCGAGGCGGCGGGCGAGGCTTTATCCGAAATTGCGCTTTGGTTGAACGCGGCCGTGAAAGGCCCGCCGCCGGGGCGGTCATCGCCGGCTTT
>DNZB01000116.1:0-1859 GCA_003506635.1 Parvularcula sp. | reverse complement strand
GGCGTTTTCGCCGGCATTTCTTGCGTTGCGACCTTCGCAGCGGCGATGGAGGTCGCGCGGGAGGCGGAGAAAGGCTCAACGCTTCTCGCCAAGCCGGCGGGCGCCGGCGAACGCTGTCTCTCAACCTCGCATTTGGGCGAGATTGAAGCCGAAATGAGCGCCGAAGAGAAGGCGTTGTCGGAATCGACGCCCGGCTTTAGGCTTGCGCCAGGCTGAAATCGGAAGGCTTTCATGAAAACGCCAATGGTCGTCGCCGCAGCGGTTGCGGCATTGTCGATGGCGGCCGCCGGCTGCGCAACGCAGGCCGGCGATCACGCAGAAACAGACGCGCCCGCGGCGCGGGCAAAGCCCGATTATCGCGCGACTGGCGTCATCGCCAAAAGCCTTCCGGAGATCGCGGAGGCGTTGCGCCTCGGCGAAATCACCGCCGAAGCGCTTACGGCGGACTATGTCGCGCGGATCGAGGCGATCGACCGGGCCGGGCCGAGGCTGCAAAGCGTCATCGCCGTAAATCCGGACGCGCTGAAGGACGCCCGCGCGTCCGATGCGCGCCGCGCAGCCGGAAAGCCGCTCGGGCCGCTTGAGGGCGTCCCGATCCTTTTGAAGGACAATGTCGAAAGCGCCGACAATATGGCGACGACCGCCGGCGCGCTTGCGTTGAAAGACAATGTCACCCGTCGGGACTCGCCGCTCGTCGCCGGCCTCAGGGCGCAAGGCGCGATCATCCTTGGAAAGACCAACCTCAGTCAGTGGGCGAATTTTCGCGACGACCTGTCGATGAGCGGCTGGTCGGCGCTCGGCGGACAGGTGAAAAATCCGCATATGCTCGACCGCAATCCCTGCGGGTCTAGTTCGGGGTCGGGCGCGGCCGTCGCCGCCTCGCTCGCCGCCGGCGCCGTCGGCACGGAAACGAACGGGTCGATTTCATGCCCGTCAACGGTGAACGGCGTTGTCGGCTTCAAGCCGACGGTCGGCCTTGTTTCACAGCAATATATCGTGCCGATTTCAGCATCGCAGGACACGGCGGGGCCGATGACGAAGACCGTCAAAGGCGCCGCGATGATGCTGAACGCGATGGCGACAGGCGAGGCGCGATCCGACTATGTCGCAGCGCTCGACGCCGGTGCGCTGAAGGGCGCCCGGATCGGCGTCGCCCGGTTCGGACAGGTTCGAACCCTGCGATCATCGCGCTCTTCAACGAGGCGCTGAAGACCCTGGAAGAGGCCGGCGCGGTCCTTGTCGATATCGACGCGTTCGAGCCGTCGGCGCGGGATTTCGGAAAATTGTCAGGGGATGTGCTGCGCTTTGAGTTCAAGGACGGGATCAACGCCTATCTCGCCGCGACGCCGGAGACGGTGGCGACCCGGACGCTCGACGAATTGATCGCGTTCAACAAGGCCAACGCGGCGCAAGAACTGGCGTTGTTCGGTCAGAGCATATTTGAGACGTCAGCGGCGATGGGCGATCTGAAATCGCCAGCCTACAAGAAGGCGCTCGCCGCAATCCGAAGGGCGACGCGCGAAGACGGCATTGACCGGCTGATGCGCGAGCATGGCGTTGTCGCGATCGTGTCGCCGTCAGGGCCGCTCGCGCCCCGGGTCGACGCGATCAATGGCGATGTCTGGCCGGAATGGGTCGGCGCCGGCGGGCTTGCGGCGATCGCCGGCTATCCGCATCTGACGGTCCCGATGGGCGCGGTGAAGGCGCTGCCGATCGGCCTTTCCTTCATCGCCGGCAAGGATGACGACGCGAAAGTCCTCGCGCTCGGCTACGCTTATGAACAGCGCTCGCAGCGCCGCGTCGCGCCGGGCTATCTCGCAACGCAGGAAGCAGATCCGGCGATCGCCGCGGCCATGGCG
>DNZB01000038.1 GCA_003506635.1 Parvularcula sp. | reverse complement strand
GACCAGCAGGTGCTGAGGAAGGGCGACTGGAGCGTCAAGCTGCCTGATACGGCCCCCGGCGGCTGGGCGTTCGAGTACAAGAATTATTTTTATCCTGATACGGATGATACCGCGGTCGCCCTGATCGCGCTGTCGCAATTCCGAGGCGAGGGCGCGCGCGCCGCGCGGATCGAACGCGCGATCCGCCTCGGCGTCGACTGGCTGGTCGCCATGCAGAGCAAGGGCGGGGGCTGGGGCGCCTTCGACAAGGACAATGACAGGAAATTCCTGACGAAGATCCCCTTTTGCGATTTCGGCGAGGCGCTCGATCCCCCGTCGGTCGACGTGACCGCGCATATTGTCGAGGCGTTCGGCAAGCTCGGACTCGGCAAGGAACATCCTTCGATGGCGCGCGCGCTCCGCTATCTGAAACGCGAGCAGGAGCCGGACGGTTCCTGGTTCGGGCGTTGGGGCGTCAATTACATTTACGGCACGGGCGCCGTGCTGCCGGCGCTTGAAGCGATCGGCGAAGATATGACGGCGCCCTTTGTGTCGCGCGCCTGCGATTGGCTGCTCACGCGCCAGCAGGCGAACGGCGGCTGGGGCGAAAGCTGCGCCTCGTACATGGACCCTGCGATGGCCGGGCGCGGCAGGGCGACCGCCTCGCAGACCGCGTGGGCGCTGATGGGGCTTATCGCGGCGAACCGGCGCGAGGATCGCGACGCGATCGAAAGGGGATTGGCCTTTCTGATCGAGCGGCAGTCGAGCGGCACATGGGAGGAGGCCGAATACACCGGCACTGGCTTCCCGGGATACGGCGTCGGCGCGACGATCAAGCTCGGCGACCCTTTGCTGGCGGAACGGCTGAAGCAGGGCCCCGAACTCTCGCGCGCCTTCATGATCAACTACAATCTCTACCGGCACTATTTCCCGCTGATGGCGATGGGCCGGTGGCGGCGGTCGCAAGCCGGGCGGTCGGGCTAAGGGGGCGCGGCAAAAAAAGGCGTCGTGCTGCGCGATTCGCGCCCCCGCTATAGCGGCGGCGGCGCCGGATTCGCCGATCCCGCGTATTAACCCTAACGGATTCGCCTAATAAGTGTGTTGATTCCAAAAGGCGTTGGTCCCATACTCTTTCGATCGCGCCGCGGCTGACGCCCGGCGCGATTGCCGTTTGCACCGCCCGCGCTGCAGGGCGCGGCGGCTTTGAAAAGTACGGTTTGGCGCGCGTCCGGTGGATTTCCTCCTCTGGTCGCGCGTGCGTAGAAAAAAGCTCGCCGAATTTCATTCAGACGAGATTGCACCGACATGCGCCGCCCCATTCCTTGCACGTTTAGGGAACGCAAAAAGCCGGATTTTTGGCCTTTTCAAAAAAACCCGGCCAAGGCGCGAGGGCCCTCGGCCTCGAAAAAAAGGCGCCTAAAAAGGTCCGGCAAGTGCGGACTCGGCGGCTGGAACCCGCATGAAAGGCCGAAAATTCGCGCGGCGGGCGGCGCAAAAAGGCGCCTTTTCGATGTAGGCAAGCGCAAGGGCGCGGCGCCGGTGCAACGCCCCATCGGCGACAAGGGGGCAAGGGCTTTCCGCCTCTAGCCAAGCCGGGCGGGCCGCCCTTAACGTCCCCCCCATGGTTCGGTGGGGATTGCATCAGGCTGCGGCCGCGACCGTCAGTCTGGCGGCGCTGGTCTTGTCGTCGCCCGTGAGCGCGGAGCTTCCCGCGCCGGTCAACAGTGGCGACCTCTGGCGCATCACCAAGACCGAATGGTCGCAAGCCGACGAAACCGGCTACGCCAAATTCGTGCAGATTATCGGCCGTTCGACCTGCACGACGCTCGAATCCTGCCTTGCGATTTCCGGCAATCCCTATTTCAGCCCCGACGATCCGGAATTCACCGGCGACTGCGCGGACATGGCGTATGTGCTGCGCGCCTATTACGCATGGAAGAACGGGCTTCCCTTCTCCTACCAGAATGCGATGCGCACCTATGACGGCGCACGTGAGGATCTGCGCTATTCCGCAAACGGCAATCTCGTCGCGGGGCGGCGCGATGCGATCGGACCGGCGCCGATCAAGGCCGGGCCGTTTATCGCGCGCATCGGCGGGGAAGTGTCGACCGCGATGTTCCGCACGCACCCCGACAATGGCGACGGGGCGATGCATGACGATTTCTATCCCGTCGCGATCAATCGCGAGGCGGTGAGGCCCGGCGTGCTCGCCTATGACATCTACGGCCATGTCGGCATCGTCTATGATATTCTCGACGATGGCCGGGTGCTCGTCATCGCCTCGCACCCCGATCGGTCGGTGACGCGCACGACCTACGGGCCGAATTTTTTGAGATCAAAGCCTGACCTTGGCGCGGGGCTCAAAGGCTGGCGCCCGATCCGGCTTGAAGGCGCGACGAAGCGCGCCGACGGAACTTATGCGGGCGGGCGCATTCGCGCGGCGAAAAATTCCGATATTCGCGACTACTCGATGGAGCAGTTCCTCGGCAATCGTCCGGCGCCTGACGGCGACTGGCGATACGGCGATTTCGTCGCCGGCGAGCGCACCGTCGATTATTACGACTTCGTGCGGCGAAAGCTCGCCGCGCCGGGCTTCCGATATGACCCGGTGGCCGAATTGCGCACCAGCATGCAGACGCTGTGCGGCGCGGCGCGGGACCGCAAGATCGCCGTTGAGCGCGCGGTATCGGCGGGCTTTCCGCGGCGGAAGCACCCGGAGCGCCTGCCACCGAACATCTATGGGACCTATGGGCCCTGGGAGGGCTATTCGACGCCGTCGCGCGACGCGCGCCTGAAAGTCTCCTTCATTGAATTGAAGCGCACGATGAAGGAATTCGTCGACCTCGTCGCGGCGGGCGACACGTCGTCCGTTCATTACGAAGGCGCCGATCTCGCGAAGGATCTGTGGACCGCCTATGTCGAGGAGAAAGAAGCCTGCACCTTCACCTATTGGCGCTCCGACGACAGCCGCGTGCGCCTCAATCTCGGGCATCTGCAGGACCGTCTTTGGGATCTGTCGTTCGACCCCTTCCACTG
>DNZB01000144.1:8879-10412 GCA_003506635.1 Parvularcula sp. | reverse complement strand
GGCTTGCCGCAGCTCCTCGGTGCGGCGGCATGCGGCGGCGCGGTCGCCGCTGCGCTCCGCCGCGACCGCAAGGACTTCAAGGCTCAAAACCTCCAGATTGGGGCGGCCTTGTGCGACAGCGACATCGCGGGCGCTGCTGGCGAATGCGGCCGCGTCTTCCGGTTTGCCGTTTTCAAGGCAGGCAT
Source organism: Parvularcula sp. (assembly GCA_003506635.1). Lineage (GTDB taxonomy): Bacteria > Pseudomonadota > Alphaproteobacteria > Caulobacterales > Parvularculaceae > Amphiplicatus. Next base: position 10,227 of record DNZB01000144.1, on the reverse strand, counting down.
AGCTGAGATTGAGGAGGATGGATCCCTCCGACGTGGGATCGTTCAGCGCGCGGCTTTGCACGAGCGCCGAACGCAAGACCATTTCCGCTTCGGCATGTTTCTTCGCTTCAAGAAGCATCGCCCCATAAGCCTTTTCCGCCGCAAGAATTGAATCGTCATTTCCATTGGCCCGTTCAAGGATCAGCGCGCGGCTCTGATAAGACAGCATCTTTTCGGTATTGTCGCGGAAGTCCTCAAACTTTGCATAGGCGGAAAGAATTTTCGCCTCTTGCGCCGGAAGTTGAAGCGATTGGGCTTCGTCGAGCGCCTTCTCGATTTGGAGCTCCAGCCCATCGAGCTTTCCAAGCGCAATACGGGCCTCGATCAATCCGACCTGACCGAGCAGACTCATTCTCGGGTTGTCCCGCGATACGGCCGCGATCGCGCTGAAATAGGCTGCGGATTTCCCGGGATCATTCACGCGCGCGTGGAGTCTTCCCAACTGATACAGCACGACAGGGTCCGCGGGCGACGTCTGATAAAGTTCCGTGTAGATCGCAATTGCTCTTTGGGTGTCGATCAAGGCGGCCAGCGGCCCAATCTCCCGAAGCGTCACCCGGTAATTCCGGCCCTCGCGGGGAGTTCTATGTTGTCTCGTCGCGACGCGTTCCAGCGCCGCAAGAGCTTCTTCCAGTCGTCCGCTCTTTATGAGAGCGACGGCCGCCTTCTTTTCCGCCATTCCTGATGCGGCGAGGGTGCGGGCGGCGTCATCGTCTCCATAAAGCTCCAGTTCCGACCCATCTGCGATCGGCTCGCGGGAACCCCCGGAACGGAGCGCGTCAGGCGGCTGTCGGTCGAGCGACAATTCCTCCGACCCGATCTCGGGTTTTTGATCGGCCTGCGCGCGCACGCCGCTAATGCTCCAGATTGCAAGTGCGCCGAACGCCGCGGCAAATGTCGCCGCTGCCGTCGCCCAGGCCGCGACAGAGCGATAGCGCAAGAAGCGGAGGGCGGCGGCGCGGCGCCAGGCGCCGCCGCGAGCCGACCTGATCGCTTCATAAGCCGTGACCGGCTCACCAAGGTTCCTGAGGAGCAGCGCGCCGCAGCGCCGGAATTCAGTGTTTGGAACGTCCCTCGCAAGAGAGGCGACCGAGTCCGACACCAGAACCCCATTCGGCTCCGCTTCGCCTTGTAGTCTTGCGGCGATGTTGACGCCGTGGCCGAGGAGGTCTCCATCAGGCTGTTCGGCGACATCGCCGGCGTGGACGCCCGCGCGCACTTTCGCGCCAGGGCTGATCGGGGAGAGCCCATCGCGCGCCTTGATGTCGGCGACGAATTCAAGCGCGGCGAGAACGCCATCGGCGGCGCT
>DNZB01000144.1:0-8585 GCA_003506635.1 Parvularcula sp. | reverse complement strand
GCGTGAAAAAGGCGTCCGCGCCGCCGCGTCACGACTTGCTCGAACGCGGCGCGCACGAGCTTCACCGTCCTGATCGCCGCATCATCATCGATTTCGGCGAGACGGGAGTAGCCGCAGACGTCAGCGGCGACGACGGTCGTCAGTCGCCGGGGCGCGGTCTCGATCGGAAGGGCCGCTGCTCCCTCAGTCATCGCGTCGAAGTTTCCCCTCGAAGGAGGAGCAGACTACATCATTGCGGAAAATACAGAAGCAGCTTGTCTTGTGTTACTTGTGTTACGGTGTATCAGCGCAGCCTATGATAGCGCCTGCCAACTGATGCTGTCGAAAATTGCGCCCCCGCTCCAGCTCTTCGTTTCGGCCGCCGCCGGCGCACTTGGCGCCGCTCTGGCGGACCTTCTGGTAAACGGGGCGGCATCCGGGGTCGCCAAGGGGGCGAACTTGCTGGCCGTGCTCGCGCCGCCCGCAAGGGATCCATTGGCCCTGTCATGGTCTGTGTTCGGCGTTGCAGGCATCGCTTCTTGCGCCCATTTCCGGCCGCTGACGCGTCAAGGCGCCTGCGCGCTCGCTTTCGGTTCGGCCGCTGTCCTCGCGATGCTGATTCCGGCGATCTAATCCTCGGATTTCTAGAGTCTCTTCCTGGCCTCGATCCTGGCATGCCTCGCCCCGTGGCGTCTCGCGGCCTTCCTGGCGCTGGCGGCGGGGCGATCGGTTTAGGCAGCATCGTCGCCGCCGGTCGCGCGGCGCCGCCTCCCCGCCGCGAGTTGGCTGACGGCCGCCGGCCCAGGCGCAGCGGGCGGTATGGGCCGCCCGAAAGCCCTCGCAAGGCGAGCCTTTTCGCAGTCAGGACTTTTGCGGGCTGCGGCGGCTGCTCGGTTTGCGCTGCGGCGTGAAATGCGGTTGAAGGTGGCGCGACAAGTCCGCATGGGGCGGGCCGCGAACGCTTGAACCATGCTCGCTATTCTGGAACTTCTCGCGGTCGTCATCTTTGGGCTGATCGCTTTCAACATCTGGCGAACCTACGCATCGCCGGGGCGCGCGCTGCCGCAGGAGAACCGCCCCGCGCTGTCGCCGGGCCGGCAGGCGGCGGAGGCGATTGGCGCCTTCGACAATGTTCGCGCTGAGCTCAAGGCGCGCTATCCATCGATCTTTTCAATGCTCGGCGGCTACATGAACGCGCATACGATCGCCGAAGCGGGCGGCGTTGAGTCCGCGGTGCGCCAGATGATCGACGATTGGGCGCCGCGCCGCGAAGACGCCGCGCGGGAGCTGACGCGCCTGCTGGCCGAAAACGACAGCGAGGAGGAGGTTCGGGCGATTATTGCGGCGGCCTGCGATCTTGATCTCGGTGAGGACGGCTATCGCGCCTGGGTCGCATGGCTGTTGTCGAAGCTGAGCGCATGAAGATGGGCGCGACGGGTATCACCGGCCATTGCCTTTGCGGCGCTGTCGCTTTCCAGTCGAGCGCTTCTCCGGATGAAGCTGACGCCTGCCATTGCTCGCAATGCCGCCGGTGGAGCGGACATTATTGGGCATCGGTCAATGTGCCGCTGGCCTCCTTCAAGGTAACGAAGGGGGAGGACCGGATCGGCTGGTTTCGATCGTCGGACGAGGTTCGCCGGGGATTTTGCCGGGACTGCGGGTCGGCGCTCATTTGGCAGCCGGATCTGCACCCTGGGCACTCCCGCATCATTTCGATCAGCGCCGGTTCGCTCGATGCCCCGACCGGGGTGCGGCTAAAGAAACATATTTTCGCCGGGGACAAGGGCGACTACTACGAGATCGCAGACGGCCTTCCTCAAAAAGTCGCGTACTAGGAGCCCCCGCTTGTTCGGCCTCTTTCCGGAAGACATCGCGCACCTGACCGGCTGGGCGCTCTATCTCTCCATCTTTCTGCTGCCGTTCATTCAGGAAGACGCGGCGGTCATCGGCGCTGCGACCGCCTCGCTTATGGATCTTGCGCCGACGTCGTTTCTCGTCGCTGCGATCTTTTCAGGACTCGTCGCGTCGGACGCATGGAAATACTGGATCGGCCGGCTTGCGCGGCGCTACGCCTGGGCGCACCGCTTCGCGGAGAAGCCGGGCGTCTCCGTCGCCGGCGACCTCGTGCGCAAGGAGTTTTTGCAGACGATGCTGACCGCGCGCTTCGTTCCGGGCACGCGCATCCCGACCTATGTCGCCTGCGGGTTCTTCAAGGCGAATTACGGCAAATACCTGATCGCCCTGATGATGACGGCGGGAATGTATATTGCGATCATGTTCACGCTCTTCCATGTCGGCGGCGAAGTCGCCGGCGAGCGCGCCAAAATCTGGTTGCCGCTGACCGCGGTCGTCCTGCTTGCCGCCTATATCGCGATCCGCTGGTACACGCACCGGCGCGGTCAGCACGGACCGATGACGCCGCTGACGGAGGAACGCGACCATCCCCTCCCGGGCATGCCGGGCTTCAACGGCACGCCGCTCGAAGGGCGTGAGAACGACACGAGGAATTAGGCCATGGACTTTGCGCTTTCCGCAGAACAGCTGGCTATCCAGGAAATGGCGCGCAATTTTGCGGCTGAAGAACTGGCGCCCTTCGCGGCCGAATGGGACGAGCAAAAGCGCTTTCCTGTCAACGTCATACGGAAGTCGGCCGCGCTTGGCCTTGCGGGCATCTACACGCGAGAGGATGTCGGCGGTTCGGGGCTCGGCCGCCTTGACGCCGCGTTGATCTTCGAAGCCTTGTCGGCCGGCTGCACGTCGACCGCCGCTTATATCTCCATCCACAACATGTGCTCGTGGATGATCGACCGCTTCGCCTCCGAGGAGTTGCGGAGGAAATATTGCCCGCGCCTGACGACGATGGAGATCTTGTCGAGCTATTGCCTGACCGAGCCGGGATCAGGCTCCGACGCGGCGGCGCTAAAGACCCGCGCCGTCCGAGACGGCGACCACTATGTGATCAACGGCTCAAAGGCGTTCATCTCCGGCGCCGGCGTCACCGACCTTTACGTCGTGATGGTCCGCACCGGCGGGGAGGGGCCGAAAGGCATTTCGACCGTGCTTGTCGAAAAGGGAACGGAAGGCCTCTCCTTCGGCGCCAATGAACGCAAGATGGGCTGGAACTCCCAGCCGACGGCGATTGTCAACTTCGAAGACTGCCGCATTCCCGTCGCGAACCGCGTCGGCGAGGAAGGCGACGGCTTCAAATTCGCGATGATGGGCCTTGACGGCGGGCGGCTCAACATCGCGGCGTGCTCGCTCGGCACGGCGGGCGCGGCGCTGAAGGCAGCGCTCGACTACGCCAACGAGCGGCGCGCCTTCGGCAAGCGCATCAACGAGCAGCAGGCGCTACAATTCAAGCTCGCCGACATGGCGACCGAGCTGGAGGCCGCGCGCGTGATGCTCTATCAGGCGGCGTGGAAGCTCGACCACAAGACGCCGGACGCGACGAGGTTTTGCGCGATGGCAAAGCGCCTCGTCACCGACAAGGGCTTCGACATCGTCAATGAAGCCCTGCAGATCCACGGCGGCTATGGGTACCTGCGCGACTACCCGCTGGAGCGCATGCTGCGCGACGTCCGCGTGCACCAGATTCTGGAAGGGACGAACGAAATCATGCGCGTCATCGTCGCGCGGGATCTGCTCAAGGAATACCAGGCGTGAGCGCCGAAATCCTCTTTGACCGGCGCGGCGAGTGGGGCGTTGTCACGCTTAACCGTCCGGATGCGCTGAACGCGCTGACATGGGACATGGTGAAACGCCTGCGCGCCCAGTTGATCGAGTGGGAGCGGTCGCCCGTCGTCCGCGCGGTTCTCGTCAAGGGCGCCGGCGAAAAGGCGTTCTGCGCCGGCGGCGACATCCGCTGGCTCTACGATAACGCGCGGGCGAACCCGGCGGGTGCTTGCGAATTCTTTCGCGAGGAATATCGCCTCAACGCGCTAATCCATCATTACACGAAACCCTATGTCGCCTTGATCGACGGCATCGTCATGGGCGGGGGCGTCGGTGTTTCCGTGCATGGAGATTTTCGCGTCGCCGGCGATCGCACGCTGTTCGCCATGCCGGAAACGGGAATCGGGCTCTTTCCCGATGTCGGCGGCGGGCATTTCCTGCCGCGGCTTCATGACGGCCTCGGACTCTATTACGGCCTCACCGGCGCGCGCGCTAAAGCGGCCGACTGCATGGCGGCCGGCGTCGCGACGCATTACTGCAAGACCGATGAGGCGCCTGCGCTTGAACGTGAACTGTTCGGCCTTTCCTTTGGCGGTCATCCGCATGCGGATATTGAAGCCGTGCTCGACGGCTTCGCCGGCGACCCAGGCGAGGCGCATGTCAACCAGATCCGGGGTCAGTTGAAAAAGCTGTTCACTGGTTTTCCGGGCTTTGGCGATTTTTACGCGGCGCTGAAGGCGGACGGCCATGACGTCGCCGGGGACATGCTGCGCATCCTCGCCCGCATGTCGCCGACCTCGCTGCGGCTGACCTATGAACAATTAAGGCGCGGCGCGCTTCTCGATTTCGACGAGTGCATGAAGATGGAATTCCGCATGGTCCGCCGCGTGATGGAAGGCCAGGATTTCTTCGAAGGCGTGCGCGCGACGATCATCGACAAGGACAAGAACCCGCGCTGGTCGCCGGCGACGATCGAGGGCGTGAGCGACGCCGTGATCGCTCGCTATTTCGAATCGCTCGGCGCGGATGAGCTGGAACTGCCATGAAACTTTACGGCTCGCTGACTTCCCCCTTCGTGCGCACGGTGCGGATCGCCGCGATCGAGCTTGGCCTTGGCGACCAGGTCGTCCTGACGCCGACGATCGTCAGGCCGACGCAGCCCAATCGCGACTACGGCGCCCGCGTAAATCCGCTGCGGCGCGTTCCCGCGCTCGAAACGGATGAAGGCGAGATTTTCATCGACAGCCGCGTGATCGCCGAATTTCTGAACAAGGCGGCCAAAGGCGCCGTCGTGCCGAAGGGCGCGGCGGCGCGCATCGCCTGCTTCAACCGCCACGCGGCCATCGCCGGCGCGACCGAGGCGCTCGTCTCAGCGATGTATGAAACGCGCCTCAGGCCGGAAGAGCGCCGCTGGCCGGAATGGGCCGCGGACCAGATCGACAAGGCCGGCGCCGTCCTCGACTGGGTCGAAACGCGCATCGTCGATTTCGCTGCGAATTTCGATCTCGCCGCGATCGCGCTCGTATGCCTGACCGACTATGCGCAGTTTCGCTTCGCTTCGATCGACTGGCTGGCGAAGCGCCCGGGTCTTGCTGCGTTCGCCGAGACGTCAGGGAAGCGGCCGAGCGTCGCGGCGACAGCGCCGCGCGAGTAGCGGACTTCGGGTCAGGTTCACTCCGGCGGCGATTGCGCCTAAACCTCTAGCGGCAATAGGGATCCTGAGCGCCATGACTGAAATCGCCTTCATCGGACTTGGAAACATGGGCGGCCCGATGGCCGCAAACCTCGCCAGGGGCGGGTTTGCGGTCGGAGCGTTTGACCTGTCGACGGAGGCGGCGACGCGCGCGGTCGCGGCCGGATGCGTCCGCAAGGCGACAGTCGCAGACGCGGTGATTACGGCGGACGTCGTCGTCAGCATGCTGCCGGCCGGCAAACATGTGCGGACGGTTTACACAGGAAGCGACGGCGTCATCGCGCACGCCAAGCCGGGCGCGCTCTTCATCGATTCATCGACCATCGACGTGCAGTCGGCGCGTGAAGTCGCCGGGGCGGCGAAGGCGAAGGGCTTTGCAATGCTCGATGCGCCGGTATCGGGCGGCGTAGGCGGTGCGACGGCGGGGACGCTGACCTTCATGGTCGGCGGCGAGGCGGAGGCGTTTGAACGCGCGCAACCCGTTCTGCAAAAGATGGGCAAGAATATTTTTCACGCGGGCGCAGCGGGCAACGGGCAAGCTGCGAAAATCGCCAACAATATGCTGCTCGGCGTCACGATGATCGCAACTTGTGAGGCGTTCAACCTTGCGGAACGGCTCGGTCTCGACGCGCAGACCTTCTTTAACATAGCCTCGACCGCCTCCGGCCAATCCTGGTCCATGACGAGCTATTGTCCGGCGCCCGGCCCGGTGCCGAGCGCGCCGTCGAACCGCAACTATCGGCCGGGCTTCGCCGCCGCGATGATGCTGAAGGACTTGCGGCTGGCGCAGGAAGCCGCGCATGCCGCGAAAGCGGCGACGCCGCTCGGCGCGCAGGCTGAGGCGCTTTATGCGCTGATGGAAGCGGCCGGCAGGGACGATCTCGATTTTTCAGGCGTGATGAAGCTGATCCGCGGCGATCTTTAGGTGATCTCGAAATCAAGTCCGGCTTCGCGGTCCTTCTGCCAGGCGACGCGCGCGCGCCGGCGTTCGCCGGTGAGTTCGATGCGCAAGATGACGGTCGGGGAAAGGGCGGGATCGCCCTCGAAAACGACACGCGCGCCGGTGGCGCTAAGGTCGCGCAGAATGCAGGCGTACTCTTCACGATCGCCGCTGAGGACGCGGCCGAAGCGATAGGTCGTCTTGCGGTCCGCGCCGCGGCTTTTTTTGCGCATGCTCTTCGCCATGGCTCCCGCCTCGACGGGCTTGGCGGCGGCGAGCGCCGAGAGGCGCTTCGTCATGCGGTCCGGGGTCTGCCTGGTCACGTGGGGTCTCAATCGGTACAGCGCCCGAACAATAGGTCGCGTTTTGCTCACGTCCGGTTAACGCAATGCGTTTGCGGAGGCGGCAAAAGGCAGGTTAACAAGACCTTATGAAGCCATTCGACGAAGTCGCCCTGAAGCCGCAGAATTTCAGCGCCGTCATCGCGCGCATGATAGGCATTTTGCGGCGGCCCGCGCTCGCGCGCTGGCGCCCGCGCATGGCGCTGGCGCTCGTGGTGACCCTTGTGTCGAAATTGCTCGCGGTAGGCGCGCCTGTCCTGCTTGGCGACGGAATCAACCGTGTCGCCGCGGGGCAAGCCGTTGGCGTCGCCGCGCCGTCGTTCGCGGCGTTCTTCATTTTGTTCGCGGTCGCGCGCTTCTTGTCGAACGGCCTGCCGCAGCTTCGCGACGCTTTCTTCGCGCGCGTGACGCAGGAAGCGAACCGCTCGGCGGCGGTCGAGGCCTTCGGCCATGCGCAAGCGCAAGCGCTGCAATTTCACCTGATGCGGCGGGCCGGCGCGGTGAACCGCATCATAGAGCGCGGCGCCGGAGCGATAGAGTTCCTGTTGCGCTTCCTTGCATTCAATATCGGCCCGACGCTCGTCGAACTCGCGCTCGCCGCCGCCGTCATGGCGACGCTATATTCTTGGAAGCTCGCGGCGGCCGCTGTCGTGACGATTCTCGCCTATATCGTCTTCACGGTTCTGATCACCGAACGGCGCAACGTTGAGCGGCGCCTGATGAACGAGGCCGACACCAATCTTCGCGCGATCGCCGCCGACACGATGACGAATTTCGAGACCGTGAAGGCCTTCGCCGCGGAGGCGCGCGAAACAGCTCGATTCGACGCGGCGATGCGAGCCTATAATGACCGTTTCGTCGTGCAGATGCGGTCGCTGTCGCTTCTGAACGCGGCGCAGGAATTCGTGATGACGGGGGGCCTTCTCGCGGCCGCGCTCATCGCCGGATACGGCGTTCAGGGCGGGGCCCTGAAGCCCGGCGACATCACCGCGGTCATCTTGATGCTGACGAACATTTACCGCCCGCTGAACATCCTCGGTTTCGCCTGGCGAGAGATCAAACAGGGCGCGGTCGATATCGAAAAGATGTTCGAGCTTCTCGACCTCAAACCCGCTGTCGCGGACCGTCCCGGCGCGGCGGCGCTTGCGCCTTCCGCGGGCGCGATCCGGTTTGAAAATGTCAGCTTCGTCCACGAAGGACGCGACGCCGGCCTTGAGAACGTCAGCTTTGAAATACCGGGCGGGGCGTTCGTCGGCGTCGTCGGACCCAGCGGCGCCGGTAAATCGACGATCCTGAAACTGCTTTTCCGCTTTTATGATCCGGCGGGCGGACGCATTATCATCGACGGAACGGATATCCGAACGGTCACGCAATCCTCGCTTCGGTCGGCGCTCGGATTCGTGCCGCAGGAAGTCGTGCTGTTCAATGACACGCTGCGCTTCAACCTCGCTTATGCGCGCCCTGAGGCGAGCGACGCCGAGGTCCTCGAAGCGGCGCGCCGCGCGCAATTGTCTGATTTCATCGCCAAAGCGCCGCAAGGCCTCCTGACGCGGGTCGGGGAACGCGGCCTCAAGCTTTCGGGCGGCGAGAAGCAGCGCGTCGGCGTTGCGCGCGCCGTGCTGCTCGACCCTGCGATTCTCGTGCTCGATGAGGCGACGTCCTCGCTCGATTCCGAAACGGAGGAGGAAGTGCAATCCGCCCTCGCCGAAGCCGCCAGGGGCCGGACGACCATCGCGGTCGCGCATCGCCTGTCGACGATTGCGCGCGCCGACAAGATCATCGTGCTCGACGAGGGGCGCATCGCCGAGCATGGGACGCATGAAACGCTGCTGCGCGCCGGCGGTCTTTACGCGCGGCTGTGGCGCATGCAGACGGAGGAGGGCGAAGCAGGCGCGCCGCCCGATGCGCGATCAGCCGGCCTTGCGCTCGCGGGCGGCGGCGCCTAGCCAGCGGGAGAGCA
>DNZB01000408.1 GCA_003506635.1 Parvularcula sp. | reverse complement strand
CCGGTGGTGTTGACGCCGTAATCGGCAAAGCCGTTCGATTCCGCCCGGCTGAAGCCGACCAGGAAATTGAACTTGCTGTCAAAGTCGGTGGTGATGATGCCTTCCGCCGACCAGTAGTCGGTCTCGCCGATTGACAGGTCGGTCGCCTGGAAGTTTGACGAGCGGCTTTGGATATTGCCGCCAATCGCGCCGACGCGGCCGTCAGGGCCGGTGATGCCGACGTCGAAGGACGACAGCGGGAAGGAATTCGCGCCCGGTCCGCCGAAGTAATTGCAGACGCCCGGGAGCGGCAGCGTCGAGGGCGCCGCGCCGAAGCAGACGGCTTGCGGCACGGTGAGTTGCGGGCCGACGCCGCCGTCGAAATCGGTGCGAGTCGCAATCTTGGAATTGCCCCAGCCGCCGGTGAACTTCACCGAGAAGTTTTCGAAATCGTGCTTGGCGGTAAGCTGGAAGATCGTTTCTTCCGCGTCATATTTCGGCCGCGTATCGACGATCACCTGGCGTGGGTCGGTCGGCTGCTGCGTGCCGAGAACCGGCGTATTGATGTTGAAGAGGCCATAAGCCGCGGCCGCCGGCGAAATGAGGCCGGCGAAGGTCTGCGCCGAGGTGTTTGCGAAGAAGGTGCCGCGCAGATCCTGACGGCCGAACTGAAGCGGGCCGTTCGGGTCGCACCCGAGCAGCGGCGACAGCGGGCCTTCCGTACAGGCTTGCTTTTGATAGCGCGCGCGGTTGTCGTCTTCGCGCATGTAGCTTGCGGTGAAGTCAATCGTCGTGTTGTCGGTCGGCAGCCACCGCGCTGAGCCGCGCAGCGCGTAGATGTCGCGATCGTCAAAATCACGGCCGTCAAAGAGGTTCTCGGTGAAACCGTCCCGCTGGATCACCGTTCCGGCGAGGCGCACGGCGAGCGTGTCGGACAGCGGAACGTTGAGCGCGCCTTGCGCCTTGACGGAGTCGTAATTGCCGAATTCGGCGTCGGCATAGCCCGAAACGCCGTCAGTCGAGGCCTTGTTGGTGATGACGTTGACGACGCCGCCCGTCGCGTTGCGGCCGAACAGCGTTCCTTGCGGACCGCGCAGGATTTCGAGGCGCTCGATGTCGAAGAACTCTGTTTCAAAAAGACGCGGCGCGTTCACGAAAAATTCGTTGAGGTGGATCGAGGTCGAGGGTTCCGTCGAGGCCCCGACCGCAAGCGCGCCGACGCCGCGGATCGAAATTGTCGAGCCCGTAAACTGGGTGCGCGAAAAGGCGAAGTTCGGGATGTTGAACTGGATGTCCTGGAAGCTTTCGAGCTGGCGCGCCTGAAGGTCATCGCCGGAAAAGGCCGAAACGGCGATCGGAACATCCTGCAGGGACTGCTCCTGGCGCTGGGCGGTGACGACAATTTCGTCTTCGATCGACTGTGCAAAGGCGCCGGTCGCCGAAATCGCGCAGACAGCGGCGCCGCACAGAAGACGGCCGGTCATGGTCTTGCGACCGATGGACACGCTCATGAATCAAACCCCTTGTTTGGCGCCCCTCCCTGACGGGGCAAGTTGGACGACCGGCGCAAATCCTTCTCACGTCGGCGTTGCCGCTACTCATTGCGCGTCTTTACGAGGGGGTAAAGTAAACGGCGCCGCCGCGTTTCAACCGGCCTTGATACAGTCGCAAATTTGCAACAAGCGCCTACGCCAAGCCAACGTCGCCGAAATGAATTGTTGCATCGCAACAAATCACCGCTGCGCCCGCGACGCCGCTCCCTATGAACTTTCCCATCTTGAAATACGGGTCAAAAATCTCGACGGTCCTGGCCGGCGCCGGACGCGCCGCAGCGCCCCGCGGCAAGGGCTTTCAGCTGCTGATGGGGCGCGAGGCGAAGATAGGCGACCCGCGTGCGGATCCGGGGAATTGGGGAGGCATGATGGGCGGCGGCGACGAGGAGATCGACAAGGCAAGCCGTGAAAGCACGAAAAAGCATTGTGAATGGCTGATCGGCGTTCTCGTGGTGATCGCCACGGCCTCGCTTGATCCTTTCGGGCTGGGTACGGTGCTCGAACGCCGCTCGCGCGAGGTCGCGGTCCGCGCCCTCGCCCCGTTCTATGAGGCCGATGCGCGCGATCAGGTGGCGGTCGTTCTGGCGGACGACGATTATCTTGAAAAACTCGGCGAACCCTATCCGTTCTCAAGGGCGTATTTCGCCAGCATTTTCAGCGAAGTGCTGAAGGGCGAGCCGGCGGGCGTCTTTCTCGACTTTCACTTGCCGCCTGGCCGCGACCCTTTGGGGTCGGAAATCCTTGCGGACTACGTCAAGAACAAGTTTTCCAATGCTGGCGGGCCTGCCGGCGCGCCCGTGATTTTCGCCGCCGACATCGCGTCAACGGGCGCCGCGCCCGACGACTATTCGCTCGGCGGCGCCGTGCCGCTGTCGCCTGTCCGCAGCGTCGATGACGGGCTCGCCGCCTATCCGATGTGCATCGACGGCGCCGCGCGCGCTCAGCCTTGTGCGCAAAGCGGCGTTGACGCGGGCGCGCTTCGACGATCGCCTGCCGCCTCGATGGTCTTCGCGCTTCATTGCGGCGGCGACAAACCGCGACCCGCTTGCGCTCACATTTCCCGAATGGACGCGATGGTGCTGCGGTGGCCGCGCCGGCCCGCGCAAAGCGCGACGGCGGACGGCGCGGCGTGCGAGCGTACGCCGCGCGGGTTTCCGGGCAAGCTCGCACTTGCGGCTTCAATTTTCTGGTCTGGCGTCTCCAATGACGATTTTTATGCGGCGGACCAAATCCAGCCCTGCACGCCGTTCCTGACTGTGAGCGCCGCCGATCTCGACACGATGAGCGAGGCCGCGCTGCGTGAGGCGTTCCAAGGCCGCGCCGTGTTCATCGGCAGCCATTTCGATGACGCGCCGGATCGCTTGATGTCTCCGGTGCACGGACAACTGCCAGGCGTGTTCGGCCACGCGGCCGCTTATGAAAACCTTGCGGGCGCGCGCTCGTCCCTCTGGCGCAACAGCGTGCGCGGCAGCATCGCGCCTTGGGGCGCCGCATTCAATTTTCTTGCGACCTTACTGTTCGGCTGGATCGGGGTAAGGAGCGCATTGACGCTTTCGCAGGAAATGAAAGAGTCAACGCTCATCAACCGGGTCGGGCTCGCCGGAATTGTTTTGGCGGCTGTGCTTTTCGTCGCCGTCGCCTTCGGGCTGATCTTGCCGACCCTATTCAAGCTCGCGCCGTCTTCCTTTTATGGACACCTGACCGTCGCGCTGTCGGTCGCCTTTGCGATGCTTGTCGAGGCGAATTCGATCTGGATTACAAAGACCGCGCTCAAAGTCTGGCGATCGCTTGTGGGTATTTTTCGTGCAGGCGCGCGCAAGCCGCTCCCGCCGGCCGCTCCTGCGCCCGCGGACGCCGAGGGGTGACAAAGAGTAATAGTTAAAATAAAGTAACTGAGTTCGCCGGTTTTAAGGGGACCTCCATGTCAAATTTCTTTGCAATCGCAGCGATTTTTCTGGCGCTCGCCGAGCCGGCCGCGCCGGTCGACAAGGCGCTGGTCAAGGCCGGTCCGCCGCGCGAGGTCACGGGCTTCGTCGCGGGCGAAGTCGCGCTCTACGATTCTTCCATGAAGCGGGTGCGGTCGGTTCCGCCGACAGCCCTTGTCGGCGTCAAGTCAGCGCGCAAGCACGAGAAGCTGCCATTTTACGCGATCACGCTTGACGGCGTTTCCTATTGGGTGATCGAATCGGCGCTGACCTTTAAGGACGCGCCGCGGACGGATGCCGTTCCGTGCGCAAAGGTCGCCGGGGCGATTCCGGTCGGCGAAGGCTCGACGATGGGTAACAACACGAAGCAGTGCGTCGCGGCGCCGGCCGAAGGCGCCGTCAAACCGAAATAGCGCGCGCGATCAGATCGCAGCGGGGGGGCGATGATGGATAAGCTCGGATTTGTCTGCGCCGTTCTTGGAACGTTGGGCACAGCCGCTTGCAGCACGACCCAGGGCAGTTCGGCGTCGTCGTTCGCCGGCCTCGGGACGAATTTCAAGCCGGCGTACAAGACTTTCGACGGCACGTTCTACCAGACGCTCGACATG
>DNZB01000048.1:11401-41563 GCA_003506635.1 Parvularcula sp. | reverse complement strand
CTGCGCCGTAAACGTTGCGCATGCTCCAGCTGAGCGCAGTCAGATAGCCGCCCGTGTCGCGAACGACGCCCTTGGGCGCGCCAGTCGTGCCGGATGTTTAGAGAATATAGAGCGGATCCGCCGCGTTCATCGGCTCGCAGGGCGCCGGCGAAGCGTCCCGCTGCAGCGCATCGAAGTCGACGTCTTGTCCCGCCGTCAACGCGCATGGGCCTTCCTTGCGGTTCAGAATTATGCAGCGGTGAGGCTTGTGGGCGGCTAATGCGATCGCATCGTCCAGCAATCGCTTGTAATTGACGGTGCGTCCCGGTTCGAACCCGCAGGACGCTGAAACGATGACCTTCGGCTCGGCGTGGTCGATGCGCGCTGCAAGCTCTCGCGAGGCGAACCCGCCAAAGACGACGGAGTGAATGGCGCCGATCCTCGCGCAAGCGAGCATGGCGATAACCGCCTCGGGAACCATCGGCATATAGATGATCACGCGATCGCCGCGCGCGACCCCAAGCGAGATGAGGCCGCCCGCGAACCGCGCGGTTTGATCGCGAATTTCGGCGAAGGAGTAACGCGCCCGCGCGCCGGTCATGGCGCTTTCATAGATCAGCGCGATCTCGTCGCCCCGTCCGCGTTCGATATGAATATCAAGAGCCGCGCGGCAGGCGTTGATCTCGCCGCCGGCAAACCATGTCGGGGGCGCTCCCCTGCTATCATCGATCACGCTGTCAAACGGCCGGGTCCACGGCAGAGCCGCCGCCGCGTCCCGCCAGAATCCCTCGGGATCATTGCGCCAACGCTCGTACTCCGCCGCGTATCGGTTCAAAGACATCCGCGATTGCATCCGATGATTGAATTGATGAGACTAGAGGTGTATTGCATTCGAAGTCAAATTGACCAGGAGAACGCCATGACCGACCTTGCCGAGACCGCGATGCGTTTTTTTGAGAGCTGCGAAGGCGGCAAGGGATGGGCCGCGTGCGCCGCTTATTGCGCTCCGGAGGCGACTTTTTCATCACAAGCTGAGCCGATCGCAGAGATCTCGTCACTGAAGGATTATGCCGAGTGGATGAAGGGCCTCCTGGTCGCCATCCCGGACGGCTCTTACGAGATCAAAGCGTTTGCGGTCGATGAGGCGCGCAGCACGGCCGTCGCTTACGCCGTCTTCAACGGAACGCACACGGGCGCCGGCGGGCCGCAGCCGCCAACCGGCAAGCGCGCATCATCCGACTATGTTTATGCGATGGAGTTTGAGGGCGGGAAAATCCGCCACATGACAAAGATCTGGAATGCCGGCTTGGCCTTGAAGCAACTAGGCTGGGCTTGAACAAGAAGCACTAAGGAGAATCGCCATGGCGACCGGTCCGGCGCGTCAAGCGCCCTTCAAGGCGCGGTATGATAACTTCATCGGCGGAAGGTTTGTTGCGCCCGCCAATGGACGCTATTTCGAAAATCTTTCACCGATCAACGGCCGGGCGATCTGCCAGATTGCGCGTTCTGATGCGAAGGACATCGAAGCCGCGCTCGACGCCGCGCACGCCGCCAAGGGCAAGTGGGGAAAGACGCCAGTCGCGGAAAGAGCGCGCATCCTCAATCGCATCGCGGACCGTATGGAGGAAAATCTCCAACTGCTGGCGACAGCCGAAACCTGGGATAACGGCAAGCCGATAAGGGAATCGATCGCGGCCGATTTGCCGCTCGCCATTGATCATTTCCGCTATTTCGCGAGCGTCATTCGCACGCAGGAAGGCGGCGTCAGTGAGATCGACGCCGACACGGTCGCGTATCATTTCCACGAGCCATTGGGCGTCGTCGGCCAGATCATCCCGTGGAATTTTCCGTTGCTGATGGCGACCTGGAAAATCGCGCCGGCGCTCGCGGCGGGAAACTGCATCGTATTGAAACCGGCGGAACAGACGCCGGCGTCGATCATGGTCTGGGCGGAGCTGGTCACCGACATTCTTCCTGAGGGCGTCCTCAACATCGTCAATGGTTTCGGGCTTGAAGCGGGAAAGCCGCTCGCATCGTCGGCGCGCATCGCCAAGATCGCCTTTACGGGCGAGACGACGACCGGCAGGCTCATCATGCAGTACGCCTCGGAAAATATCATTCCGGTGACGCTCGAACTTGGCGGCAAGTCGCCGAACATCTTCCATAAGGACGTTGCGGCGGCGGATGACGATTTCTTCGACAAGGCGATCGAAGGATTTGTCATGTTCGCATTGAACCAGGGCGAGGTGTGCACCTGTCCGTCGCGTGCGCTCATTCACGAGGCGATCTATGACCGGTTTATGGAGCGGGCTCTGAAGCGCGTCGCGGCGATCAAGCAAGGCGACCCACTCGATCCCTCGACCATGGTCGGCGCGCAGGCGAGCTCGGAGCAGAAGGAAAAAATCCTCTCTTATTTCGACATCGCGCGGCAGGAAGGCGCGACGGCGCTCGCCGGCGGGCGCGCGGCGCGCATGAGCGGCGATCTTGAAGGCGGATATTACGTCGAGCCGACCGTCCTCAAGGGGCACAACAAGATGCGGGTCTTTCAGGAGGAGATATTCGGCCCGGTCGTGTCCGTTGCGACGTTCAAGGATGAAGACGAAGCGCTGTCGATCGCCAATGACACGCTTTACGGTCTCGGCGCCGGCGTCTGGAGCCGGGATGCGAATACCTGCTATCGCTTCGGTCGCGCAATCCAGGCGGGGCGCGTCTGGGTGAATTGCTATCACGCTTACCCGGCGCACGCCGCATTTGGCGGCTACAAGAAGTCAGGCGTTGGGCGTGAAAATCACTTGATGATGCTCGCGCATTACCAGCAAACCAAGAACATGCTCGTCAGCTATTCGCCGAAGAAGCTCGGTTACTTCTGACGCCATGGCCGACGAGCCCGTCGTTGCGACCAAGGCCGCGCTCGCCCTGATCGAGGAGATCAGAGCGGAGCATCCACAGATACTTTTTCACCAGTCCGGCGGCTGCTGCGACGGGTCCAGCCCGATGTGTTATCCGGCCTCGGAGTTTCGGATCGGCGAAAGCGACGTCAAGCTCGGCGAAATCGCCGGTGTCCCGTTCTATATCGCTGGCGACCAGTATGAATCGTGGAAGCACACGCAGCTCATTCTCGACGTCGTTCCGGGGAGAGGCGGCATGTTCTCGCTCGACAATGGGCGGGAGCGCCGTTTTCTCGTACGCTCGCGCCTCATCTGCATGCCGGATCAGGAACGCCCGTAAGCGGCGAACGCCGCAAGAAAGGCTATCGACAGGAAGAAGAAGACGATCAGGCCCCAGCTCGCCGCATCGACGCGGCCCGGCGCGACGAACCAGCCGTCTATCTTCATCGGCAAGTTCTGAGTTCTGAATCGATGGAGCTGGCCGAACATAGTCTGCTCGTGCCAATCTTTCTTGAAGCCGCCCAGCAGCACGCTGGCCGTCCAGCCGACTGCGATGTTCACGCCGCCGCCGATGACGACGTACCAGGGCCAGGCGACGTCAAGCGCTACAAAGCCGAGTGCGGGAACGCCGCTGACGACGGCGTAAAGAACCAGAAACCCGACGACCACGCCGACCAACAGGCCGGCCTGGTTCGCATGCTTTGAGAAAAAGCCCAGAAAGAACATCGCGAGCTTGGCGCCGACAAAATACGAGCTGACTTGCGTCAACCGCTCAAGGATCGAACCGCCGCTGTTGATGAAACCGAAGGCGATTGGAATCGCGACCAGCCCCCAGAACACCGTCAAGCCGCGCGCGACGATGAGAAAATGCGCGTCGCTTGCGCTCTTGCGGAAATACCTTTGGTAGAAGTCGGTAATCGTCACCGTCGCCAACGAATTGAAGGCGGATGAGAGGCTCGACATGGAAGCGGAGAGGATCGCCGCGGCCAGAAGGCCGAGAAGCCCTGGAATCGCAAGGCTCTGCGCAAAAATCAGAATAATCGCGTTCGGCTGTTCGAACGGTTTCCCGTCGTAGAAGGCGTACATCAGCGCGCCGATGAAGAAGAACAGGAAATAGATGAAAAAGGCCGCATAACCCATCATCAGATAGGACTTCTTGGCGTCGCCCAGCGACTTCGCGGCGAGGGCCCGCTGCACCATCATCTGATTGCCGCCATAGACGGTGATATGGAAAAGAGTCATGGCGATGACGCCGGCCCAGATGGTCGGCGCGATCGAGAAATCAGGCGCGAGATTGATCGGGTTTAATTTGCCGGCGGCGTCCAGTTCGGCGAGCGCGCTTTTGAGCGGGCTTGTCGCGTCCAGGGCGTAATAGAAAATGACGCCGGCGCCGACGAAAAGCACGACGCCCTGCAAGACATCCGTCCAGATGACCGCATTCATGCCGCCTAGCATGGTGTAGGCAAGCACGATCACAGTCATCAGGATAATGCTGGCGCGAACGTCGAGCCCGGTTGCAAAAGTAATCACGACCGCGGTCGCCGTTAGGATGGATGCGGTGGTGATGGTCTGTGTTATCAGAAACAATATTGCGATAACGGAGCGAGAAGCCGGCCCAAAACGCCGTTCGAGATAGTCGTAAATCGAGGCGACGCCGCTACTGTAAAAGAACGGCAGGAAGACGACCACGACCAGGAAAATAACGAGCGGATAGTTGACGTGGATCGCCAGCGCCGCCATGCCGTCGCCATAGGCCCATGCAGGCCCGCCGAGGAATGAAAGCGCGCTGACATAGGTCGCGATGACGGAAATGCCGATGGCCCACCAGGGCGAAGTCCTTGTGCCGAGCTGGTAATCCGCCGCCGTTTCGACCTTTCGGCTGAAGGCGAAGCCTAAGGCGAGATTACCGACGAGATAAGCGATCACTATCGCCCAGTTGAGCGCGCCGAACTCCATTTATTGTCCCTCCCGTCGGCGGCGATCCTGTCGCCGCGGTGTTGTTATCTTTCTTCGCGGCGAAGCGGCGCGAACACGTCAATGCTGAATTGCCGGAAAACATCCGGAATATCGATGAAGACCCAGTTTTCCCTGAGGAGATCGCCCTCGCGGCGCCAGAAGTCCATAACGCGCATGGTGATCCGCTTGCCGGCGGGAATAGGCGTTGAAATCCAGGGCGCGCCGCTTGATGTGGCGTTGATACTGGGCCACCCGCCCGAGGCGACGTAATTCCCGTCGCCGATGCGCGCGACATGATTTCCGCCGACGCGGTCCGGAATAAAATCAAGAAACGGTTTTTGATGATAGGTCTGAAAGCCCTTGAGGCCGCGCGTCACGCCAATGCCTGAGGGTCCGTACCACATCATGTCAGGATGCCAGAACCGCTCCTGCTCCATGCTGGAGAGCGTCTTTCGATCATATTGCATGAGGCCGCCGATCATCGCCTCGACGAGCAGCAGCGACTTCCGTGACTCGGTGTCCGGCCCGCTCGAATGTCGGACGCCGTCATGCGTCACCGGCGCAGGAGTCAGAAGCTCGGCTCCGAGCCCGCGCGGAACAAGATCGACGCCCGCCTGACGCGCGACGCCAACAATGTCGAGGATCATATGGCCGCCGGCGATCCTGTCGTTCTCAATCTTCAGAATTTCGCCATAGCGAATATAGGTCGCTTGCCGGTTGGCGGGGATGCCGAGCCAGTCGCGTTCAAATGTGCCGATGAAGTGGCCCGTGGACGCAACCCAGGCACTGTCACGAAATTCTCCGGCGAGGACGATATCGTCCTGTCTCTCGAAGTCCGGGAACGAATGGCGAAGTGGTCGCCAGAACGCCGCCGCCAGCGCCTCCGCGCCCTTGATCTCATCGATTGGACACGAAAGGCGCCACGACGCACCTTCGATCATTCCAGCGTCGAGCCGCGCCGCCATATGGTCAAATTGCGTCGCGGTTTGGGTCTGAAAGAGGTCGAACGCGGCTGCTCTGGCCAGATCAGTTCCTTGCGAAGTCATTTGCGCCTTGTCGCCGACAAATGTCGGCCGCTATGGGTTGGGCATCGACTGTACTTCGAATGCAACACTGCGTCAAAAAATCTATCGGATTGGGTCTGAGATTGGAGCTCGGCCGGCCTGCATCGAAGGCGGCGAACAAGATATTGAGCGCCGGCGGTAGGCCGTAATGCGTTGTTTCTGGAAGGCCAAAAAAAGGTAGGCATTGCTCGAAAAATGAGCAGTTTCCGCCATGGTTGGGTCGCGCCCGCGTAGAAAAGATATGTCGGCTTTGTCGGAGACGCGAGAAGATTGCATGCGTAGTCAAAAATCGCTTGCGAGAGCTTTGCATTCGAAGTAACAAATTGATGACGGTTCGGCAAAATGCGCCTCGGCGCGAAGGGAGGGGTCCTATGAGAGCGACGACAAAAGTAATCCCGCAATGTCTATTGAGCAGCGTCGGCGTCTTGGCCTTAATCGCGGCGACTCCGGCGACGGCGCAAGTCGACGAAATCGTTGTTACGGCCGAAAAGCGCGCTGAGAGCATTCAGGACGTCGGCTCGTCGGTCCAGGCCTTTGACGAAGAGGGACTCGAAAGAGGCGGCATCACGGACGTATCGCGGCTCGAGTTGCTGGTCTCCGGCGTCAATTTCGCCTTTGTCGGCAATGATGCCAAGTTCAACGTCCGCGGCGCAAACTCAACCAACACCTTCGGTGACAACTCGTCGATCGTCGGCGCTTTCGTTGACGGCGTATACAAGCTGCGCGCCTCGCAGCAAACGCGCGCATTCTTCGATGTCGAACGCGTCGAGTTTCTTAAAGGTCCGCAAGGCACGCTTTATGGGCGAAATACCTTCGCCGGCGCGCTTAATCTCTACACGAACGCGCCGGACCTCGAGGACACCTCCGCCGGCATTAATGCGAGCTACGAACGATTCGATCGCGCCCGTTTCGACGGGTTCGTGAATTTGCCGCTGAGTGATACGTTCGCTGTTCGCGTGGCGGGGTTTTATGACAAGGGCGACGGTTATATCGACAACCTCGCGGGCCCGGCGATTGGCGCGCCAGATAACAAGGGGGTTCGCGTCAGCCTTCTCTGGGAACCCTCGGATTCGGCGAGTTTCCTGCTGCGCTACAGCAACATTCAGGAAGATGGCCGGGCAGCGGGTCTGTTCGGCTATACATTCGTATGCCGGAACGTGACGCCGTCCGGACACACAGATCCGTTTGGTTCGCAACAGGACTGCGCCAACCCAAACCCCGGGACGGCGGGTCTTCCCGATGCGAGCGCCCTTGGCCCTTACCAGATCTCACAGGATTTTGTTCCCCGAGCGGATTTGCGCGAGCAGGTCTATTCTCTGGAGGCCAATATCGACCTTGGTCCGGTCGGCCTGAAGTCGATTTCTTCTTATTCCGATTTCACTAACCTTTTAGGCTTCGACTTCGATTTCAGTCCTTTGCCCTTCCAGGCGGGCGGGTTCAATGAAACGGCCGAGTACTTTACCCAGGAATTGCAGTTCAATTCCGATTATGAAGGCCGTTTGCAGTGGACAGCCGGCGCGTATTACTCCCACGATGAAACGGACTATAATTTCTTTATCTACAATCAACGGAACGCCGTCGCCCGCAGCAATACGCCGGTGCCGGTCCTCGACAACAACGGAAATGCGGTTCTCGATGGCATGGGAATGCCTCTTTCGCTGCCTTTGTTGACAAACACGCCGCTTGTATCGAACGATCAGGTCCTCGGCGGATTTTTTGCAGACGCGCAGCCACTGACCGTCAATTATTTCGGCATCTACGGCCAATTCACGTTTTCATTGTCGGATAGGGCGCGGCTAATCGGCGGCGTGCGCTACAACCACGAAGACAAAGAGCTCTTCGGCGGTGGCAGCAACTTCACGGGCGACACAGACGGTGACGGAATAGCCGAGCCGCCTGTCGTCGCGAACTTGCCGGCCGGCCCGTTCGTCGGGCAGCTCCCGGTCGAAATCTCGGATTCGTTTGGCGTATTTCGCTTTGATCCAAATGCGGATGATGGCATTCGCGCCAATCCGGACGCATTCACCAATGTTTCATGGCGGGGCGGCGCTGAGTTCGACTTAAGCGATAATGTGCTGCTCTACGCTACGGCGAGCACCGGCTTCCTGTCGGGCGCGCTGAACAACAACGGCTCTACGACTGAAAATCAGAAGTCGCGCGTTATCGAAGGCGGCGTCAAGAGCCAGCTCTTTGATAATACTCTCCTGTTCAATATTGCTGGTCATGTCACAGACTACAAGAATCTTCTTGCGCAGCTTCAAGTCACACAGATTGTCGGGGGCAACCCGATTGTCATCACGCAATCGATCAATGGCGGAACAATTGATGCGTGGGGGATTGAGCTTGAGACGGTCTGGGTTCCGAACGACCGCGTGCGGCTGGGCGTCAATGCGGCCTATCTCCAGTCAGAGTTTGGTGTGTTCGGTCAGACGAACCCGTATCAGTTGTTTAACGGTCAGGTGCAGAACTTCATCGACCTCGCCGGCGAACAGACGCCCTGGTCGCCAGAATTCACGTCATCAGTTTATGGAAGCTACCGCTTTGACATCGGCGCGTGGGGCAGCCTGACGCCATATGCGCAGTTCTACTACAGCGACGGCTACAATACGTCGAACCTGCTCGCTGTTGATCCTGCTCAACAACAAGACAGCTTTACGAAGACGGATCTTCGCCTGATCTGGAATTCTCCGGACGAGAACTACGCAATCGAAGCATTCGTCGAGAATCTGGAGGATGAAGCAGTCTTGGCGCGCGGCAACAATAACGGCAGCGACATCGTCCAGACCGGCTACAACTATCCGCGGAACTACGGCGTGCGGATCCGCGCAAGGTTCTGACGCTTGCCCCTCCCGAAAGGCGTCGATTGAATGAGGGGGCTTCGGCCCCCTTTTTTTTTGCGTCTGCGGTCTCGCGCCGGATCGTCAGAGGTTCGATGAATCGAGCGGCTGGTCTGGGCTTGTTAGTGCGCGGTCCAGCCGCCATCGACGAGAAGGCTGTGTCCGGTCACCATGCCGGAAAGGGGCGAGGCGAGATAAAGTACGGCGTTCGCGACATCCGCAGGCTCGCCCATGCGCCCCATTGGGATCATGCGCTCGACGAACGCCTTGAACTCCGGATTGTCGAGCATGGGTTTGGTCATGGGAGTTTCGATGAAGGTCGGCGCGACGCTGTTGACGCGAACGCCCATCGGCGCAAGCTCCACCGCCATCGCCTTGGTGAGCCCCTCGATCGCGTGTTTCGTCATGCAGTAGACGGTGCGTTTCGGCGAACCGACATGCCCCATTTGAGATGACATGTGGACGATCGCGCCGCTCTCTTGCCGGACCATGACGCGCGCCGCAGCCCGCGCGGTGCGAAACATCGACCGGATATTGAGATCGATCAGGAAGTCGAGATTTTCATCTGACACCTCAACGAACGGTTCAGGGCGGTTCGATCCTGCATTGTTGACGAGGATGTCGAGGGCGGAAAGCTGTTCGATGCGCGCGAGGAAACCGTCGCCGGTTACGTCCTCAACCCACGGCTCGATCCGCCCGCCGGATTCCCGCGCCAGCGCATCAAGATCGGATGAGGTCCTCGCGACCGCGATGACGCGGGCCCCGGCGTTGCTTAGAGCCTCCGCAATCGCCCGTCCGAGCCCGCGACCGGCGCCCGTCACAAGGGCGAGTTTTCCTTCAAGCAATTGCTCCACCTGGTATTGAGCCTCCCGAAGCCCGGTCGCCGCCTAACATTGCATTCGAATGCAATTTATGAGACAAAGCCGATATTGCAAGGAAATTCCGGCGGCCGCCAGCCCGTGCGGCCCGCCGAGTCAACACCAGGAAAAGCGCATGATCCGCTATCTGAAGGAAGGCGTCTCCGAGGAAAAAGCCGCCACGGACGACGCCAGGGTGCGCGCGACCGTCGAAGGAATTCTCGCCGACATCGAAGCGCGCGGGGACGCCGCCGTTCGCGATCTCTCGGCAAAGTTCGACAAATGGTCGCCGATGTCATTTCGAATGTCGAAGGACGAGATCAAATCCTGCTACGAACAATTGGGAAGCCAGGCGATCGAGGACATCCGTTTCGCGCAGGCGCAGGTGCGTAACTTCGCGCAGCATCAACGCGACTCGATGAAGGATGTTGAAGTAGAAACGCTGCCCGGCGTCATCCTCGGCCACAAGAATATTCCGATGAATTCCGTCGGCTGCTATGTCCCGGGCGGAAAATACCCGCTTGTCGCGAGCGCTCATATGAGCGTCGTCACCGCCAAGGTGGCGGGCGTGCCGCGCGTGATCGCTGCGGCGCCGCCCTTCAACGGCAAGCCGGCGCCGGCGATCATCGTCGCCATGGATATGGCGGGCGCGGATGAAATCTATGTGCTTGGCGGGGTCCAGGCGGTCGGCGCCATGGCTCTCGGCACGCAGACGATTGCCCCCGTCGATATGATCGTCGGGCCGGGCAACGCGTTTGTCGCGGAGGCCAAACGCCAACTCTTCGGCCGGGTCGGCATTGATCTGTTCGCCGGACCAACCGAGACGCTCGTCATCGCCGATGAAACAGTCGATGGCGAGCTTTGCGCGGCCGATCTCCTCGGACAGGCCGAGCATGGCCCGAACTCGCCGGCGATCCTCCTGACCAATTCGGAAAAGCTGGCGCGCGAAACCATGGCCGAGGTCGTGCGGCAACTCAAAATCTTGCCCACCGGCGAGACGGCCGGCGCCGCCTGGCGCGATTATGGACAGGTGATCGTTTGCGACAGCTACGAGGAAATGGTGCAGGTCGCCGATGAGATCGCTTCCGAACACGTCCAGGTGATGACGAAGGACCCTGATTACTTCCTGAGGAACATGACGAATTACGGGGCGCTATTCCTCGGCGAGGAGACGAACGTCTCCTATGGCGACAAGGTGATCGGAACGAATCACACCCTGCCGACCAAAAAGGCGGCGCGCTACACAGGCGGCCTCTGGGTTGGCAAGTTTATCAAAACCTGCACATATCAGAGAGTTACAAAAGAAGCGTCGGTCCATGTCGGCGAGTACTGCTCGCGCCTCTGCGCGCTGGAAGGCTTCATGGGCCATAAGGAGCAGGCGGACATCCGTCTGAGACGATATGGCGGGAAGAGCGCGGCCTGATAAAGTCGTCCCGATTACGAGCGGCCGGCCCGTCACATCCTATGATGTCGCGCGCCACGCCGGCGTTTCCCAGTCCGCTGTTTCGAGATGCTTCAAGCCGGGCGCCAGCGTGTCGAAGAAAATGCGCGCCCGCGTCATGGCGGCGGCTGAAGAGCTTGGCTACGAACCAAATGCGATCGCGCGCAGCCTCATCACGCGGCGCTCGAATCTCATCGCCGTCCTGATTTCAAATCTGACAAATCTCTACTACCCCGAAGTGCTGGCGGAACTGACGCAACGTCTATCCGCGGCCGGCGTTCGGGTGTTGCTTTTCACGCTCTCGCGCGAGGCGGAGGCGGACGAGGTTTTGCAACAGGTCTGGCCCTATCGGGTCGACGGCGTCATTGCCTCGGCGCAATTGTCGCCGGCGCATGTCGCCGAATTCGAGAAGCGCAGTGTGCCGCTCGTATTTTACAATCGGTATCTCAATAGCGTCTCCGTCAGTTCGGTCTGCTGCGACCAGGAAGACGGCGTCCGCCAGTTGATCGACGGTCTCTACAAGGCTGGGCACCGCAAATATGCGATCATTGCGGGGCCGCCGGACTCGGTGGTTGGCGTCGAGCGCAAAACCGCGGCGCTTGAGCGTCTTGAAGAACTCGGGCTTGAGGACGTGCCGGTCCTCGGCGAGGATTATTCCTACGAGAACGGCTTCAATTCAGTGAACGAACTGATGGCGGCGGGCGGCGGGCCGCCGCACGCCGTCATCTGCGCCAACGACGTTGTTGCGATCGGCGCGCTCGACTCCTTTCGCGTCAATCACGGCCTTGTCGCGCCGCGCGACATTTCAGTCGTCGGCTTTGACGGCGTCGGCCCTGCAAGCTGGAAGAGCTACGACCTCACCACCATCCGTCAGCCCGTGCGGCGCATGACGGAAGCGGCTGTCTCGATGCTTCTCTCGATGATTGAAGAACCCGAAATGCCGCGCGAGAAGCGCGTATTCTCAGGCATATTGAGGACCGGCTCTTCGGCGAAGTTCGTGGAATAGGTTTAGTCTATCTTGCTGGCCGCGCCTTATTGAATTCGCGCATACGGCCGAGAACATCGACGCCGATCTGAGCATAAAAGCTCAGGAGATCGACCAGCACCCAGTTCTCCCGGATCATGCCGTTTTCGCAGCGCCAGAAATCAAGGCTGCGCATGGTGATCTTCTGACCGGCGGGCGCAATGCCCATCCAGCCGTCATTTGAAATCGTCGCGCTCATATTCGGCCAACCGGTCACGCCGACAAAATCGCCATCGGCGAAGAAGCCGCCGCCCTTGCCTCCCGTTCCCTGACGATCCGGCATGCCGTTCAGGAAGGGAATCTGGTGCCAATTGCGGAAGCCCTCGATGCCGCGACAAGTTCCAATGCCGAATGGACCGTACCAGGAGCATCTGGGGTGCCAGTACTTGCCGAGCTGCATCGCCTCAACCCCGCCGGTTGCGAACCTGCTGAGGCCCTCAAGCATCTCAGTGATGAGGCGAAGGCTTTGATCGGCATGATCCGCATCGCGATTTTCAACGGCGAGGCCGTCTTGCGTCGCCGGCGCTGGCGGGTACCAGGCGCGGCCGAGCTGCGGCGCCATCGGCCAGGCGCCCGCCTGATGCATAAGTTCAGGGATGTCCCAAAGTCCCTGAAACTCGATTACGGCGCCGTCTTCAATGCGGAAAAACTCGTGATAGCGCATGGTCGCGAAATGACCCGTCGGCGGAATATCGAGGAAGGGTCGCGCGAACTTGCCGGCGTAATAGCCAAGGCAGCCGACCCATAGCTCGCCGCCTGTCGACCGGCCCGCCATGACGATAGCGTCACGGCGCTCCAGATCCGGCAGGGTGTCTGAAAGGGGCGAAAGGGCCTTGTCGACCAGAGACTGAGGACCCTCGAGTGTCTCAAATGGATAGGCGAGACGGACGACGGCGTCCGGCGCAAATACCGATTCGAGCGCCCGGCGCAGATCATCCGGGTCAAAATCATAAAGGGCCGACCTGAAGGGCGCGATGACCTGTTTGGCGGCGACGCGTTCGCTGGCGGACATATATGTTGGCATTGTTTGAGGCCCTCAATGTCGAGCGGAAATCAGCCCATACGGGCCGGGACTTGAATTTCGGGGGTGAATTTGACTTCGAAGTACATTATTGTCCAGAGCAATGACGACAACGCCCGTGATCTTTGTTCCCGGCCTGATGTGCGACCGTCGCCTGTTCGCGATGCAGGGTAGTGCGCTCGGTGCGGCGAGGCCCGTCCTCCATGCGGATCTTTCGAAGGATATGACGATTGGCGCGATGGCGGAGCGGCTATTGTCGGATGCGCCTGGCCGGTTCTGCGTTGTCGGACTTTCCATGGGCGGCATCGTCGCGTTCGAGGCGTGGCGGCGAGCGCCGGGTCGGATCGCCGGGTTCGCGCTCCTCAATACGACGCCCTTCGCCGACTCGCCGGCGCGACAGTCGACGCGGCTTGCGCAGATCGAACGGGTAAAGCGCGGCCAACTGAAATCGGTCGTTATGGAAGAGTTGAAGCCCAATTACCTTGGCGCCAAATCGAAAGGCGATCAGGAATTGCTGGATGAGATCTATGCCATGGCGGCGTCGCTCGGGCCGGAGGTCTTCATTCGGCAAACGCGAGCGCTCATGTCGCGGAAAGACAGCGTCGAAACGCTGGCGACCATCAATCGGCCGACCCTGATCATCGCCGGCGCCGAGGATGAAGTCTGCCCGCCTGAACTCCATGAGATCATGCATCGCGGCATCGAGGGGTCGCGCCTTCAGATCATCCCTGGATGCGGCCATTTATCGACCATGGAAGCACCGAGCATCGTGACCAAAGCCCTTTGCGAGTTTCTGGAAGAACTGGATATCCATACGTGAAAACAAGCTCTGACCGCATCCTGACAACCCATGTCGGCAGCCTGCCGCGCACAAAAGCCGTCAGCGATGGGGTCTTCGCGCAGGAGCGCGGCGAATTGGACGATGCTTCTTCCTTCAAACACACGATCGCCGACGCCGTAAGAGCGGTCGTCGATCGTCAGGTCGCCGTCGGCGTCGATATCGTGAGCGACGGCGAAATGAGCAAGATTTCCTACGCGACCTACATCAAGGATCGCATCACCGGTTTTGAAGGAGACAGCCCGCGCAATCCGCCGAAAGATCTTGAAGCGTTTCCCGGGTTTCTGGAGCGCCAGGCGAAGGGCGGTGGAACACCCAGTTATCGCCGCCCGAAATGCGTCGGCGAAATCCAGGTGAAGGATATGGGGCCGCTTGAAGAGGACATCGAAAACCTCCGGTCAGCGTTCCAAATCGCAAGACCCGTTGACGCCTTCATGAACGCCGCCTCGCCGGGTGTCATCGCGCTCTTCCAGCCGAACGAATACTACCCATCGCATGAGGCCTATCTTCAGGCGCTCGCTGACGCCATGCGCGCGGAGTATGAGGCGATCGTCGAAGCCGGGTTCGTTCTTCAGCTCGACTCGCCCGATCTCGGCCTTGGCCGGCACATGATGTTCAAAGACAAGAGCGAAGCGGAATACCGTCGCCTCGCGGAGCAGCATGTCGACGCATTGAACGAAGCAGTGCGAAACATTCCGGCCGACCGCATGCGCCTGCATGTGTGCTGGGGCAATTACGAAGGACCGCATCACTGCGACGCGCCGATGGAGACTGTTCTCCCGATCGCGCTCAAAGCCAAGCCGCAGGCGCTCCTGTTTGAGGCGGCCAATCCGCGCCACGCCCATGAATGGGAAGTGTTTGCGGCGGCGGAAATCCCGGATGACAAGATTCTGGTTCCCGGCGTCATCGATTCGACGACCAATTTCATCGAGCACCCGCGGCTCATTGCGCAGCGAATTGAAAAGTTCGCCGACATAGTCGGGCG
Organism: Parvularcula sp.; assembly: GCA_003506635.1. GTDB lineage: Bacteria > Pseudomonadota > Alphaproteobacteria > Caulobacterales > Parvularculaceae > Amphiplicatus. The sequence goes on along the minus strand of DNZB01000048.1, from coordinate 26,673 downwards.
CGAACGCGTCATCGCTGGCACGGATTGCGGATTCTCGACTTTCGCCGGTTTCGGCGCCGTCGATCCCGACATCGTCTATGCGAAGCTTGCGGCCTTGTCGGAAGGCGCCGCCATCGCCAGCGGCAGACTATGGGGCAGGGCGACGTGACACGCACATCATCCTTCAGGTCTCGACTGTTGGCGAGAGAGCCGTTGATCGGCGCCTGGGTGAAGACGCCGTCGCCTATCGTTGCTGACGTCCTCGGCCTGACAGGGCTCGATTGCGTCTGTATCGACGCCGAACACGCGCCCTTCGATCGCCTGTCGATCGACGCCTGTCTTTCCTCCTTGCGCGCAAGCGACATGCCGGCGCTGGTGCGCCCGCCATCTTCCGCGCCGGAACACATTCTCAACGCGCTTGATTGCGGCGCCGTGGGGATTGTTGCGCCGCATATCCGCAGCCGGGAGGAAGCGGAAGGATTGTCAGCCGCATGCCGCTATGGCGCCGGCGGGCGCGGGTTTGCGGGGTCGTCGCGCGCGGCTGGCTACACGACCCGGCCGATGAGCGAACATCTGAAGCGCTCGAACGCTGAAACGGCGGTGATCGCGCAGATAGAAGATCTTGAAGCGCTGCGCGATATCGATGCGATCGCCGGCGTCGAGGGCGTCGATTGCCTGTTCGTCGGCCGCATCGATCTGACGGTCGCTCTTGGCGCCGCTTCGCCGACGGACGATGTCGTTATTGACGCTGTTCAGCTGATCTGCACGGCGGGGATAAGTCACCAGCGGCCCGTCGGCATGTTCGTCGGCGACCTCAACGAAATCCCGCGGTGGCGCAAGGCCGGCGCCTCACTCTTCATCCTGAAGTCGGATCATGCCTTCATTCTCGAAGGCGCGCGCGCGCTGCGGACGGACTTTGAGCGGCTCGCGGCGAGCGGGGCCGAGTAGAAATCCACCGCGTTTTCAATCGCAACGCGATCGCGCGCAGAAGAATCCGTGATGAGCGCATCGACGGCCCGCCATATGCGTTCGTAGCCGCCGTAGAGTTTGTCGACCGGGAAATTCGATCCCGTCATGCAGCGCTTTGGGCCGAAGAGTTCAAGCGCAGTATCGACGTATGGCTTGACGTCATCGATGGTCCAGTCCGGTTTGAACATGCCGAACCCCGAAAACTTGATCGACATCTGCGGCAATTCCGAAAATGCGCGCATTGCCTCTCGCCACCGCCCGAACCCGTCCTTCGAGAGATCCCACGGCGAAGCGAAATGGCAAAGCGAGGTCTTGAGTTCCGGCGAATGGCCAAACAGGCGCAAGGCGCCCCAATATTGGTTCTCAGTCAATTGCAGGTCAAACGTCAGCTTCCGTCGCTCGAGCAGCTTGAGCCCACGCAAGAAACGAGGATCATCAAGAAGCGCAGCCGTTCCGGCCTTGCCGTCTTCGCTTGGGTGCCGACCGACGATTTGCCGAACGCCGCGAAAGGCTGCTGAAGCCGAATGAGCGCTCAGGAGTTGGTCTAGGTCAGGGCGCCGGAGATCGGCAAAGGCGACGATGGCGGTTGGGATGCCGCCGCTTCTGGAATTTACGTCCTGAAGCCATTTCGTTTCAATGACGGCATCCTCTTCCTTGGTCCCGACCTGAATGTGCGTTGAGCCGACCAATTCAAAGTCGGCGGCATCCCCCATAAACTCGTCAATGAGGTAATCTCTCTGGATCGGCGTCGGGTCACCGAAGAAGCGGCGGGCGCCGCGCGCCATCAACCAGGGATAATGACAAGCGGTGAGCGACCATAGATGGTGGTGCGCATCGAAAATTTTCGGCTTCGCTGTCATTCGTTCAGGCGCTGGGTTTCGATCTGCCGCAGAACCGCGAGTTCATCAAAGACTGTCCACTCTTCCCGGATGCGCCCGTTCACGACGCGCCAATGCGTGACGCCCATGATGTAAATCGGCGCGCCGGAAGCCGGCCCAAAGGCGCCATCACCCTGATGCGTTCCTGACAGGGACCATCGAACAGCAATGTCGCGCGCGTCGGCGAGATAAGGAATGTCCGCCACATGATCAACGCGGACCTTGAGATCGGGAATGGCGGTGACGACCTGCTCGATGTATTCACGATACTCGACGGTCCCATATAGGTCGCGGCCGGCGGTCAAATGCGCGCCGACGCGGAAATCGAAAGCGGCTGGCAGAAGTTCGACACGCCGCCCATTCCAGATCGATCCGAATACGGCTTCGGCGAACGCCGCCGGCTCGCGCTCAGGCGAAGGAAGCGCCGAGCCTGAGATTGGTCTTGCGGCGTCGCGCCCGCAATCATCGCGCCATTGCGCCAAAGCGGCGATAAGGTTCCGGCTCCCATCCCGATCCGCGCTCGCTTGCGAACGGGCTGTCTTCGTAAGGTCGAAACCGAGCTGCAACACCAACGCCGCATTGTCGCGAACAAGCCACTCCTCAATGATCTTGTTCTTGAGGCACAGGCAATCAGCAATCGTTCGTATACGAACGCGCTTGCCAGTAGCCGGCCCGAAATCAGATGCGCCGAGATTAGTCATCCGGCTCGTGATCAGGTGCGAAGAATAATAGCCCTCGCGATCGTCGCCCGACCAGATGACGTTATCGCCGTCAAGCGTTCTGTCTGGAAATGCCTTGAGCGTCGCATGGGTATTCGCCTCGACGGTCTTGGCGCCGACGATATCGCCGGTGAGCGTGTGGATGACGCTGTCTTCTGAATAATACCGGAGGCAAAGGTCGATCTTCTTTTCGTGCCAGATGCGATCGGTGATGCGGATGATGTAGTCGGCGATATCGACGAATTCCTCATCGAACCCCGCCATCGGCATGCGCCGGCCCAGAGGCGAAGGATTGAGCAAGTCGGCGATGTCCGTCGTGGCGACAGTCGTGATCGGCGTCGAAGTCTTCATAAGGCGTCCATGTTCCGCGCCGCTAAGGCGGTCCGCGCGTTAATCCAGATTGCATGCGAATGCAAAAAAGTCTACAGAAGACGCCGACGGCGGATGAAACGTCGGGCGCGAACGGATTTACGATGGAAAAGACATCCTACAAAGAGCGGATCATCGCCATGAATGATGCGCTCAATCGGCATGTAATCGATGGAATCGGCGCGCATTTCGCTGACAATTTCGTCTGGCGGGGCGGGGCGGGACCCGGGACCAAGTCGAGCCTCAAGGAGTTCCAGGACGGCTGGCAAAGGCCGTTCCTCAGCGCCTTCAAGGACAAATTCACGACCATCGATCTTATTCTCGAGGATGGCGATCTCGTCGCGGCTTATGGAACGGTTGAAGCGACCCATTCGGGAGACTTCCTCGGCATGCCGGCGACCGGCAAGCGTATCAAATTGAAATATATGGATTTTTGGCGCTTCGACGAAAACGGCGACTGCGTCGAAAACTGGGTCCACCTCGATATCATCGACGCCTTCCGGCAGATGGGCCGCGATCTGCTCGACGGCAAAGGCTGGGACGACCGGCGGTAATGCAGCAGGCGACTTTGCTTGATCAAGAATTGCATTCGAAGTACATTTCAGCGCCGACGCACATGATCCCTGGGGGCCGTACATGACTTTCTCCGTCGACGAGATGAAGGCGCGGCTCGTCCGTTATCGCGACTTGATCGCCTGCAAAACGGCGTTCATCGATGCAAGAACCCCTGGGAGCGACCGGAAGGAAAATTTCTGCATCATCGGCCCCGGGGTCGCGGAGAGCCCCGGCCAGCATGTGCATGTGAAAATCCCACACGGCTTCAATATCGGGGGCGCGCGCCAACCGAAAGGCTGCCTTAATTCTCAGCATAGCCACGAGACAGAGGAAGTATTCCTCGTTCACTCAGGATCATGGGCCTTCAGGTGGGGACATGACGCCACGGACGGCGAGGCGATCCTTCATGCCGGCGACGTCATCTCAATACCGGTCAATGTGTTTCGCGGGTTTGAATGCGTGTCGGAGGAGGAGAGCTTCCTCTTCGCCATTCTCGGCCGCGACGACCCGGGTCATGTCACTTGGGCGCCTTATGTTTTCGAAGAGGCAAAAGACTACGGTCTCGTTCTTACACGCGCCGGCCGACTGGTGGACACGCGCGCCGGTGAGAAAATTCCTGAAGGCGATGAACCCTGCCGGCCGACCTCGCATGATGACCTGAAGAATTTTCGCCGCATGAGCGCCGCCGAAATGAACGCGTGCGTGCTCAAGGCGGGCGACGCCATACTCAGCCGCACGACCGACCTCGCCCAACATTCGAAAGGCGTTTCCGAAGCCGCGATCCTGGGTCCGGCGAACGAGGCGGAGCGTATTCACGCGGGCAAGATGTCGAACCCGCATGGATTCCATTTTCGCAAGATCGTCTTTGAGAAGAGCGGTCGGATTCCGCCGCATTCCCGAAGTGAGGAAGAGGTGGTGTTCATTCAGGACGGCGCCGTCACGCTGTTCTGGGGCGACAAATATCTCGAACTTGAAAAAGGCGACACCATCACGGTCCCGAAGACCCTCGTTCGCAGCTGGTGGTCAAACTCCGAGAATGGGGTGACTTTGTTCGTCGTGCGGGGCGGAGATTCGCCCGCGGCTCCTATTTGGATTGACGATCAATTGATTGAGCAGAAGCAAAACTTGGCGAAGATGGCTTCGTAGACGCTGCGGAGCAGCGGGGCCTTCCCAACATTCATCCTCCCTGTACTTGTCACGCCGGCGAAAGTCGGCGTTTTTTCTATTGGAGAGATGATATGCATTCTCTTTCGGTCGCCGGATCGGGCTACACGAGCTTGCGTCATGCGGCAGCGAGACAGCGCAGTGTCGCGATAAGAACGCCAAGCACGATTTGCACGCCGATATGACGCGGAAGATCGAGAAAGGTCTGCCAACCGAACTATTGCGGTCGGCATGACTTTCGCCGACGAGAATAGAAGCGTTGGTAGACTGGTTGGTAGAAATTTTCCTAGTACAAAAAAGTACAATAAAAACAGAATGTTATTTGCATTAATGGTGCCCAGTGGCGGAATCGCGGAAAATCATTAAGGCATTGATATAATGTGACTATTTCGATTTTGGGTCGCAATGTAACAACGCTTCTACCATGAAAGCGATGAGCGATCCCCAGCGGCGCCGCGAATCTTTCGCTTGTCGGCGCACGCCGGCCTGCGCGGCGGCTCTTATGCATTCCTCGCCCTGCTTCTCGGTGAACGTAACCGCGCGGCGAACCTTTCAATTACACACAGGGTTCATTCCGAGCAGCCCGCCGAGATGAATGTATGTCAGGCGCGACTCCTCGAACGTCTGCAAGACTTTTCGATGTCGGTTTTCCGCCAGCCGATCGATGCAGGCGCGCACGAGGAACTTCGTCCCAAGCTCTTCACCGAGGCAGAATATCTCGTAGATGTCGCTGTCCCGATCGCCGACATGTACGAGCCGGTCGGGGCTCCCGAGCAATTCGGTTGACCGGCGAACGCCTTCCAGCCAGCGCATGCTCTCCTTTTCTTCGATCGGAACCCGCGTCAGGTTGATCGTCTTCTTCAACGCGTCCGCGCCCTTGAACTTTCTTCGGCTCCAGAATTTCGCCGCTGTCAGGCCGAGCGGTAGGCCTGTCCGTCGTCACGGCGAGGCTGTCGTGAAGCAAGAGACCGCAGACTGTATGGAGCCGCGGACGCCCAACGGCGTCTTTGCCGCTGTTGGCGCGGACCGTCGCCACGATCGCCTCCGGATTTTCCCGCCGCCAGGAGAATTCCGTCCTGTCATGCAGCACGAGAACAGAGCCTGCCGTCGTCTCAAATCACCCGCGCGTCGCGTCGAAATGGCCAGCCAGAATCTCATGCTCGCAGAAGCGATCGTTCGAAAAGAACCGATACGCTGCTTTCGTCGCCGCCCAATCCTCGCAGGCGCGCGGGATCGGTTCGCCTACGGCCACGCTCATCTTCGCGAGCAAGTTACGCAATCGGCCCTGCAACCGCGCATCCGGCAAGCGACAGCCCGACAATTCCCGATCGAGCCACCCATGCGACGTCCCCTCCAAGCGCGCCTCCTGAAATTAGGGCGCTTAGAGAAGAATCATGCGTTTGGCGGATCAGGCAACCGGCCCTCGTCCGCCCATATGTCGCGTCCGTCAGGAGAAAAGTCTCGAGGCCCGGCGACAATTTGAGGTCGTTGCAACGTCATCGAATGGCATGTAATCGGTTTCGACAGCGCCAGATTGGAGGCAACGGATACGAGATGGGCCGAGAAATGCCGACTATCGACAGCCTTGGGACACCGCTCGGATTCCGCGCGATGGTTGACCCGCGCCCCGAGCCGCTTCAGTCCTATCGCGGCGAAGAGTGCGTTCTCACTCAAGCAAGATCGCTTGCCGGCATGCAAAAGGAAGCGCTCGTCCATCGCGCCTCCGGCGTGGCTTGGCGCCTGACATGCGATGAGGGTCCTTATCTGAACGGCGCCGATGTCGCGCCATTCCCGCTTGCCTTCGTCACTGCCGGTCTGGCGATCGGCGTAATGTCGAAGTTCCGAGCTTTCGCGCGTGCGGAGAATGTTGATCTTGGGGGAGCTTACGCAATTCTCGACAATTACTATTCAATGGAAGGCTCGGCGATCCAGGGAACCATGAAGGGCGGCGCATCCTCGCCGGACTTGCGCATCGTAGCGGCGGGCGCGGATCACGCGACCCTTGATCGTCTCGTCGCGCGGGCAGTTGAGCATTCTGCTGCGGCGAAAATGTTTGCGGCGCCCATGCAGAATGCGTTTTCAATGCAACTTAACGATGAAATCCGGCCGTTGAAGGAAATGCGCTCGACCACCGATGAAATTCCACCGCCTCCACACGGGAGTTTTGATCGTATTCGTGTTCTGGAGAGTCTCGCGGAGGGCCGCCCGATCTTGAGCAAGCTGCAATCTGCGGAAGCGCTCTTCGGCGTCGAAGGAGGTGCGGGGAGCAGCCTGCAGGCCGAACAAAAACGCGGCCTTCATGTTCGCGGTACGCTCCAGATGACTTCGGAGGGACTTTACGACGTCAAGATTCAACTATTCAAGCCGATCGGCAGCGTTTTCAGGTTCATCGGCGACGACGCGGCGAGCGGGCGGGCCCCATCAGGGATGGACTATCTCTCCGCAGGCGTCGCGTTTTGTTTCATGACCCAATTAGGGCGTTATGCGCAGATCGTCAAACAGGACCTTATATCCTACGCCGTCGCGCAAGAGACCCGGTATTCTGAAGCCGGGCCTAATGACGACAGCGCCCTTGTGCGGATTGATCCGCTGGTCACGCATGTTTTTCTGACGTCGAATGAAGATCTCGATCAAAATCAGAAACTGGTCAAGATGGGCGAGCAAACCTGTTTCGCGCACGCGGCGCTCAGCGCAAGCGCGCCTTTGCGCTTGACGGTCGCAGGACATGACGACCCGACATAAGTTCAGCCGCCGCCGCGCCGGTCCTTCAGTTCTTCGGCCTCAAGCCATTCGATCTGAGCGCGCAATTTTCCGATGATCAAGAAAAACTGTGCGCGTTCCTGAGCGGTTAGCGCTGACTCAAGCACCTTTGCGCGCATTTTCGCCAAAGGCACGATGCGATCATGGAACACGACGCCCGAACTGGTGAGGCGTACAAGCTGCTTGCGACCATCCGACTGGTCCGGCAGCCGCTCGACGAATCCAAGTTCCTCAAGCGTGTTGATGGCGCGGCTGACTGTCGCCTTGTCGAAGGCGGCAGGGCCGACCATTTCGCCGGCATTTGCCGGTCCCTGGTCTCCCAGGATCGCAATCACGCGCCACTCTCTGACGCCGATACCAAAGTGCTTCTGGAAGGTCCGCGACGCGCCGATCGAAAGCATGCGTGCGACCTGGCTGAGAAGAAATGGAAGATGATGCGCCAGTTCCAGCCGCTCGCGTACGGGGGGAGGCGCGGTAACGGCCGATGCGGTCTTTCGTTTCCCATCACGAGTGATACGCCGCGTCTCGGTCAAGTCTTTTCATCCTTTTCTTTCACTTAAACCTGAGCGATCCGCGACGCAGCGATTGGCCCTCGTCAGCGCCATCGGAGGATACCGGGAAAGGTCTAGCACGGTTTATTGATAAAACGAGTGGTCCGCTTCACAGTCCGGCCTCCGAGAGGCGATATTCCGTTGCAGCTGCAATCAAATCTGGATAGTCTATTTGACGTCGTTGCGGGGACGACGCAAATCGCACCGAAATGGCCGCCTTTAGGGAGAGAGCAGTCAAGAAGAATCCCACGATGACTGGATTTGCGATTGCTCTCGCCGCGGCAGCCGTGACGAGCCTGGCGCCAAGTCATGCGACTCAAAAATTGCGGTTCGGCGTGACGATCCCGGAGAGGACCAGCACGGTCCGTGAAGCGATGGCGCCATGGGCGCGCGAAGTCTCGACGGCGTCGGGCGGCGCGGTGTCGATAGAAATGTATACCGGCGGGTCGCTCGGCAGAAGCGGCAAGCTTCAATATTGGCTGGTCAAGCAGAGCGTGCTTGACATCGCCTGGATACTGCCGAGCGATACGCCCGGCCTGTTTCCCGCCACTGATTTTTTCGAGATCCCGCTGAAGAGCGACGACCCGTTGCTGATATCATTGGCGTTCTGGCGCTTGTATCAGAGAGGCTATGTAAAGGGTTTCGAGGACGTGAAGCCGCTGGCGCTTTATGTTTCTCCGCCTTACCGCATGCATTTGAGGTTCGCTTATGACGGTCCGGAGAGTTTGAGCGGGCGGAAAATTCGCGCGGTGACTTCTTTGCAGTCGAGACTGCTCGAAGACGCCGGAGCGACGCCAATCGGCGGCATCACCACGACGCAGGTTGCAGAAAGCCTCAGCAGGGATCTGATCGACGGCGCCTTGTTCAGCTGGCATGGCGTCAAGGCGGTCGGCGTCATGCGATCGACATCCGTGCATGTCGACCAGCCGATCACGCTCGCCCCTGCGATGATTGTCATGAACCGGAAGGTTTATGACGGGCTGACGCCTGAAGCGCGCGCGGCGATTGATGCGAAAAGCGGTGAGCCGCTGATCCGCATGCTCGTTCAATCAATGAACAAGGCAGCAGCGGAAGCCGTCAACGAGGCGTCAACGGACCCTGACCGCAGCTTTATCGAATCGCGTACGGAGGACGCAGAAATCTGGCGCGGTCGATTCGAGAAAGCGGCGCGCAACTGGAGGTCGAAGAGCCCCGACAACGAAAGGATTGCGGTCGCCTTTGACGGAATTCTCGAAGAAATCGTTCAGGAAGAGGCGGACGCCCGGGAATGACCCATTCTTCCCGGCCGCTTCCGCGTGTCGAGCGAATCATTCGGCGGGTTTCGACCACGCTCGCGACGGCCGGCGTCGCACTTCTCGTTCTTTATTCGATTGCGACCGTCGCCGACGTGCTGATGCGAACCGTGATCGGCCGTCCGATCCACGGTCTCGAGGACATTGCGACCCTGATAATTCCAGTAATCGCCGCCAGCTTCATACCTTATGTCACGATCAGTCGCGGCCACGCCCGTGCTGATATCGTCGGACGCCGACTTGGGCCGAAGATCGCGATGCGGCTGGATTTGTTTGGGCACATGGTGCTGTTTGTATTCCTCGCCATCGCGGCTGCGCAATTCGCAGCCTTTGCGGCGGACGCTCGAATGCTGACGACGATGATACTTCGCGCCCCAATGTCGCCGTCGCTTATCCTCGTTTCGTTCCTGCTCGGATTTAGCGTCGTCGCGCAGGGCGCCGTCCTGATCGGCGAATGGGGGCGACGCGCCCCGGACCAGCGCCGAGAGGGCGCCTGACTCGATGGACCCGATCCTGATTGCTGTCGCCGGGCTGCTCGCCATGTTGATTCTGATCGCCGCGCACGCGCCGATCGGCGCCGCGATGGGGATCGCTGCGGTCGTTACATTTGCGGCATTCGCCGGCTGGGGACCCGGACTGGCGTCACTCGGCGCGGAGGCGGTTTCAGCGCTGACCAGCGTCGATTTCGCCATCATTCCGCTATTTCTGCTCATGGGCGCATTCAGCGTCGCCAGCGGACTCTCAAGCGATCTCAGCGCTCTTGCGCGCGCGTTTCTCGGCCATCGCCGCGGCGGGCTCGCGATGGCGACAATCGGCGTCAGCGCGCTGTTCGGCGCCGTGTGCGGTTCGGCGATCGCCTCAGCCGCAACGATAACACGCGTGTGCCTGCCGGACATGCTTGCGCATGGATACCGCCCGGGATTTGCGGCCGGCGTCATTGCGGCGAGCGCGACACTCGGCATCATCATTCCGCCGTCGCTGGTGCTCGTCATTTACGCCATTCTCACCGAACTCGACGTCCTCACCTTGTTCGCCGCGGCGGTTATTCCAGGTATCATCGCAACCCTTTTCCAGATCTGCGCCGCCGTCGTTTTCGCCCGCGCGTATCCTCAAGCTGCGCCAAGAGCGGCGAGACAAAACTGGGCTGTGCGAATGAAGGCGCTGGGACGCGCTTGGGCCGTGATCGTCCTCGGTCTCGTTGTCACCGTCGGAATATACAGCGGCATTTTCACCATCACCGAGGCGGCGGCGATCGGCGTCGTCGGCGCCTTACTGCTATGCTTTGTTCGGAGCAAAGCCGGCGCCGCCGCGCTCGTCGATGCGGCGCGCGATGTCGCGCAGAGTGCAGGAACGATCTACATCATCGTGATTGGCGCATTCACGATGTCCTATTTTCTCGCGGTTTCGGGATTGCCGCAGTCATTTGTCGCAGCGATCGACGCACTATCATTGCCGCCTCTTGCGGTCGTCATTGCGTTCTATGCGCTGTACCTTGTTCTCGGCGCCCTGTTCGAGCCGCTGGCCGTGCTGGTGGTGACGCTCCCGTTTGTGTTGCCGGTCATCCTCGCGCTTGGTTACGACCCTGTGTGGTGGGGCGTCATGCTCACAATGGTCTCCGGAATCGGCATGGTGACGCCGCCGATAGGCATGAACGTATTTGTGACGCACGGGGTCGCAAGAAATATTCCGCTCGCCGATATTTATCGCGGCGTATTGCCCTTTTTCGTCGCGGATATCGCGCGCCTGCTCCTGCTAACGCTCTTTCCGACGCTGACGACATGGTTGCCGACGCTCCTGGACATGATGTAGGTCAGCCGCCCGTAACCCTGATGTCGACGAGAAAGGTGCGGCCGGTCGCCTTCACTGCGGTCGCCGCTTGCGCCAGTACGGACGGCAGCAAGGCTGGATCTGCGACGCTGACGCCATCAGCGCCGCAGGCGCGCGCAACGGCGGCGTAGTCCGGAGACGGCGACAGATAGGTCAATGGCGCGCGCGCAGACGACGCGGTCGCGCCCGCAGGGTAGACCTGCAGCGTAGATGCGCGCACCGAGTCCCATGCCTCGTTGTTAAGCACCAGGATGAGGATGCCGAGCTTTTGCGCGGCGGACGTCTGGAGGCAGGCGAGCGGGTTATTGAACATGAAGGATCCATCGCCGAGCGCCGCCGCCACGAATTTCTGCGGGGACGCAAGCTTGACGCCGAGCGCAACGCCGATCGCCGCGCCGAGGCCGCCAGCGATCGTCGGACCAAAGAAAGTGCCCGATTGTGTGAATGCCATCGCTTCGCGTAAGCACCCGCGCTCATTCACAAGCACAGCGTCGGTTCCGATCGCCTTGCTGATGCAACTGCTGGCGTAGGCATGCGTGATCGTCGCGCCGGCTGCCGACGCTTTCCCTATACGCAGCGACCTCGCCGAAGACAGCTCAGGGCGCAGGCGTTCCCGCCGGGCGGCGATCGCCTTCGCGTCGAAAGAAGCGTGGCTGCGCACTGCGGCGGCGAGCGCGTCAAGCGCAGGGGCGGTTTCCGCGCGAATGGCGAGATCGGTCTCAAAGCCGCGAAACGGCAATTTTTCATGCAGCGGATCGACGCCGATCTCGATAAATCGGCATGTCGGCGCTGGGCGAACGCGGTGCGGCGTGAACGGAACCGGCGCCTCGACCATAATGAGAAGATCACAGGACGGCAAAAGCGGCGCTGGCGAATACCCGGCATGCATCGGATGATCGCCCGGCAAACACGCGTAGTTGGCCGCGAACTCGACGACAGGAATCGCAAGATTCTCAGCGAATTCAGCGAGTGACGCGAATCCGGCGGCGGTTCGCCCAGCGCGCGACGTGATAATCAAAGGCGACCGCGCCGCGACAATCTGGCTTGCGGCGCTCGCGATCGCGTCCGGATCGGGGGCGGGCGGACCAGCCGCGGCGATGCGGACCGCGCGCGCGCCGTCAGGCGCGTCCTGCGCCAACACTTCGCGCGGGAGGCTGAGGTAGACAGGACCCTGCGGCGCGGAATTGGCGATCGCGGCGGCGCGGGCGACAATAATCGGCGCCTGTTCGGGAAATCTCAACTCGTAGTCCCACTTGACGATCTCGCGGATCATCCCGGCTTGATCGAACATCTCCTGACCCCAGTGGATGAAGTTGTCGCGAGACCCCAGCCGCCCCGATTCGCTGACAGGCGTCCTGCCGGAAAGGAAGATCAGCGGGACATTATCTCGAGCGACATTCAATAATCCGCAGATGGCATTGGCGACGCCGACATTGACGTGAACCATCGCCGCCTGGGCTTCTCCGCTCGCGAGGTAGTAACCCTGCGCCATCGCAATGGCGAGATTTTCGTGTGGGCAAATGACGAACTGCGGAAACGCGGCGCCCGGTTCCGCAGCGATCGCCTCGACAATCGGCGCAAAATCCGTCCCGGCGTTTGCAAAGACATATCTGACGCCGGCCGCGCTGAGCGAGGTCAGGAACAGGTGAGCCGTCGATTGCGCCATTGAGAGCCTCCTGAATTCCCGTGAACAGGGTATTCAGGCTACGATGCGTACAGATCGTTGGCAATACAAACTAACTAGGCTAGACTTGACGGCGCAACTTGCGTTGCAGATCTTGTCGCCTCGGGGCGAGGGTGATTGAAATGAGTTTGAACAGTCCGTCTGGCGCGCGCGCGTCGGCGAGCAAGGCCTCGCGCAGGCGCAAGCGCAACCTTGATCAGATTGTCGGCTACCAGCTGCAACGGACAGGTTCGCTCGTCACGCGCGAGCTCGCCGTCGTCTTTAGCGCCGTCGGCCTTGCGCCCGGTCAGTTCAGCATCCTTCTGATCATTGCCGAAAACCCCGGCTGCACTCAGTCGCAGATTGCGGTTCTTGCTCGTCTCGACCCCTCAACTTTGGCGCTAGTAATAGCAAGACTTCGCGTGCTTGGGTTTATTCGACGCGCCGCGGACGCCGGAGATCGCCGCTCAAACCGCATACATTCGACCGAGAAGGGCGAACAAGCGATACGATCAGTGCTCCCTATCCTGGCCCGGTTCGAAAGCCGGATCACCGGCGAATTCAGCGCGACCGAGAAGCAGGCGTTCCTGCGATGCCTGTCCAAGATCGAACGAGCAATTGTCGGATAATTGATCGACCCATTAGCGCCGGGGCGACGTCCATGGATTTCACTCTCTACTGGTTCATGCTTCCCGTCGCCGCACTTGTTGCAACTTGCGCAATGCTGTCAGGGATCGGCGGCGCGGCGCTCTTCACGCCGATATTCATCTTGGTCTTTCCGCTACTCGGCCCCCAATATTCGCTGGAGAGCGGCATTGCTGCGATTGGAACCGCGCTGCTGACGCAAATTTTCGGATTCTCTTCCGGGTTCATCAGCTATTACCGGAAACGCCTGATCGATTTCGGACTCGCCGCAAAATTCTTGCGGATTTCCGCGCCGGTCGCCATTGTTGGCGCTCTTGCAGCCGGCGCGCTGCACGACGCCTTCATTGTCGGCGGGTATGCATTGCTGGTCGGCGTCCTCGCGTACATCCTGTTTTTTCACAGTCGCGGGGCGGACTTCGGCGCATCGACGTCGCCGGCCGCCGGCGACAATGCCGGCATGCGGAGGCGGACTGACCGCGCCGGCAAGACCTACTTCTATCGCGACGTCGTTTTCGGACCGGCGGCGGTTCTCATCACATCCGTCGGCGCGTTCCTGACCGGATTGCTGTCCGTAGGAATCGGGGAAGTGATTGTTCCCCAGTTGACAAGGCGCGGCGTGCCGATGGCGGTTGCTGCAGCGACCTCTGTCGCCGTCGTCATCGTCACCGTCGCTTGCGCTTCGTTCACGCTTGTCGGGCAAATGGCCGCCAAGGGGGGGCTGTCGGCGGTTCCCTGGTCACTGGTCTGTTACACGATTCCCGGAGTCATTATCGGCGGTCAGATCGGCCCGCATCTGCACGGCCGCATATCGCAGCGCCAATTGGATCGAGCAAATGGCGTTCTCTTTCTGTTCATTGCAATCGCGATGGCGGTTGTCTCTGCGAAGAAATTCAGCGCTTAGAATGGAACTGCGCGAACAGCGCTATTCTCCACGCTTTTGATCTTTGCGCGCCGTCTTCGGACCGCCCCATCTTTTCAGAAAATCCGCGTTCACGCCGAACAGATCGAGCACTCGACCGACAGCGTGATCGATGATGTCGTCAACCGACTGCGGCCTGGCGTACATCGCAGGCATCGGCGGCGCGATGACCGCCCCCAACATCGCCGCCTCGTATAGAAGTTTGCAATGCCCCGCATGGAGCGGCGATTCCCGCGGCATCAAGATCAGGGGGCGACGATCCTTGAGGCACACGTCAGCCGCACGGATCAAGAGATTGTCCGCGTAGGAATTGACGACGCCTGAAAGCGTCTTCATCGAACATGCGGCGATGACCATACCATCCGTGAGGAACGAGCCGCTGGAGACCGGCGCTGCGACATCCGTAATTCTGTGATTGACGTCAGCAAGAGCGCGAACCTCCTGGTGGCTGAAGTCAGTCTCAAGCTCGAGATTCATGATCGCCGTCTGGCTCATGATGAGATGCGTCTCGACGCCGCCGGCGGCCCTCAGCTTCTCTAACAGTCTCACGCCGTAAATAACGCCGCTCGCGCCGCCGACCCCGACAATGATCCGCTTCATTCCGACCGCCGATCAAGGTCGCGTACGGCGGAGCCGGCGAGGGAAGTCGCAATCAGTTCCGAGGCTTGCTCGGTGAGCCGGCGGAGACGGGCGGGCGACAACGTTGACGGCGCTCCGCAGAATCGTTCGAAAAGCAGGTGGTGCAGCAGCATGCCCGCAAACATCTCGGCAAGTTCTGTCGGCCGCAGAGCGGCGACATGCTGCGTGTGTTCGGCGATGTACCTCGCAATATGCCGCGTAAATCGTGCGGATGTTCGATCAAAAAAAATCCGGCCGAGTTCCGGGAACCGCGGCGACTCTGCAATGACAAGCCGCGCCAGAGAGACGTGGCGCGGCGATGTCGCGGTATCAATAAGCTTGCCGCCGATCGCGATCAGGCCCT
>DNZB01000048.1:10971-11164 GCA_003506635.1 Parvularcula sp. | reverse complement strand
GCCGCCGATCGCGATCAGGCCCTCGCGCAAGTCGAGGCCCTTGACTTCATCCGCTGTCACGAAGCTCTCCGTCCCATCTAGGATGCTTTCGACGACAGCAGCGAACAGGCGCTCCTTGTTGCCGAACATTGCATAAATGGTCGCTTTGGAGCCGCTGACGCGCTCGATCAGCTTGTTAATGCTGGTCGCGCCT
>DNZB01000048.1:10207-10730 GCA_003506635.1 Parvularcula sp. | reverse complement strand
TTGTTAATGCTGGTCGCGCCGTAGCCTTCGGCGAGAAACAATTCGGCGGCCGCGGCGAGAATTTCGTCTTGCCTGGTCGGAGCGGCGCGCGCGCCATGTGAGGATTTGCAGAGCAAGATGGCGACTCCGTTGTCGAATGTTTGTTGCATCGACGTGTAACGAATGTTACATGTCGTTGCAACTGCAATCTCTTTGTCGATACGGCCGCCGATGGGCGGATTTTCGGGAGGCGACATGAACAGAAAGACCTCTTTTGGCGGCTTTCGCGAATTTGTCAGCGATCTCGAGAGGCGCGGCGAACTTTGGCGCATCAAGGAGGAAATCGACACGCTTGATGAAATCGGCGCCTTTATCGCACGGGCCGATTACGCTCATGTCGACAAAGGACTGCTGTTCGAAAATCCGAAGGGTTTCGACATTCCGGTTTTCGCAAACACCATCGGGTCGACCTACAAACGGATAGCTGAGTCATTCGGCGTTCCTGACGGTCAGGCGGTCGCCGGCGCCGGCGACAGAATCATGA
>DNZB01000048.1:7762-9981 GCA_003506635.1 Parvularcula sp. | reverse complement strand
AGGACAACGTGTTCAGAGCGGCGCCGGCGACAGAATCATGACGGTGCTCAGGTCAGGGGGTATCGCGCCGGTCCGCGTGAAGCCGGAGGACGCTCCATGCAAGGAAGTCATCTGGCGTGGCGATGACATCGATATGTCGAAGCTGCCGATTCTCAGGCTGAATCCGCTGGACGGCACAAAAACGACTGCGTTCCTCGAGGGCCGGTTCATTTGCGCGCCAGCGATTTCAAAGCCCTCCGCGGAAGGTCGAAATGTCTCCTATCACCGCTTTGAGATCACTTCCGCAAACGCAGGTTCGGTCTGGGTGTTCCGGGGCACAGGCGATGCGCGGAGCATGGAGGAATTCTGGGGCGCCAAGATCGACGACCCGTCGTCCACCTGGAAGCCGGAGGCTGGAAGACCCTTCCCGACGGCGTTCGTCATTGGCCTCCCGCCGGACTTCATTCTCGCCGGCGCCAACGCCGCGCTTCCCTATAACAACAATGATTTTGCTACGATCGGCGGCCTTCGGGGTGAGCCGGTCAGGATGATCAAGTGCGAAACGATCGATGTCGACGTGCCGGCGGACGCCGAGATTGTCATCGAGGGCGTCTATCATCCGTTCAAATGGGCCAAGCAGGGGCGTTTCGCCTCTTTCAATGGATTTTACGATGAATCGCGGCGGCGCCCGGTCTTTGACGTCACCGCGATAACGATGCGCCGCAAGCCTATCTATCAGCACGTTCATATCGGGCGCCCTCTGAACGAAACCAATAATATTGCCGCATTTTTCCGCGGCGTTCGCGTCTATAATGACCTCAAGGCCGTCCTTCCGAACGTTGTCGATGTTTACGTCGACCCATCCGCCGGCTGCGGATTCACTGTGCATGTGAAGATCGACAAGAAACGCATTGGCGAGCCGAAACTCGCAATGATGCGCGCCTATACGGCCCTGCAGGGCTTCTGCAAGCATGTTTTCGTCTACGACAAGGACATCGACATTCGTGACCCGCACGAACGCGACTGGGCGCTTGCGCACCGCTTCATGGCCGATCGCGATCTAACGATCGTACCGAACGTCCTCGGCATGAACATCGACCCCCTCGCGCAAGGGAATATGGGAATGCCAGCAAAGCTGGGCGTCTATGACGGACATGATGAAGTCCTCCTCAATACAAGGGCGTTCATGGGCGTCGACTGCACAGTCCCGATGGGGCTTAAAGTGATGGAAAGGGTGACTCCGGATCCGGAGGTTGAGGCGCGAGTCGACAAGATTTGGGCCGCCGAGTTTGCGACACGAAACGGCATATAGTTGCAATTGCAATTAAAGTGCGCTAGCCATGGATGCCGGCATCGGGCGATAGCCGATCTGCGAATGGAGATGGAGGATGCATCATATGAACTCAAAAGCGCTTTCGGCGATCATCGCCATCACGCTCGCCGCGACGCCTGCGTCGGCCGGCGATTTCATGGACTGGTGCATGGCTTCAACTCCCGGCGCCGATAGCGCCAAACGCGAGCAGACCTGCAAGTGCCTCGCCGACGCGACGGAGGGCAACCCCGATGCGCGCTCCAGCATGGAGCAGGCCGCCGACATTGCAGACCGCGAAGATAGGTTCGCGGCGCTCAGTGAAGACGCAAAGGAGGCGGTCGCCTCGTGCCGCCCGACGAGCGGCTGATCCTGCAACGCGCGCATGCGAGGCTTGACCATGTCGTTTTTCAGCTTCTTGAAACCGACAGACGCCATGGCCAACATCCTGCTCTCCGACCTTGATCTTTTCAGGCCCTACCTGGAATTCGCCCATAACGTGATGCGCGGGCCGTCAGAGCTTAGCGCCGCCCAGCGCGAACTGATGGTCGCCTTTGTCGCGACGCTCAACGCGTGCGAGTTTTGCCATGGCGCGCATCAGGCGACCGCCGAAGCCTTTGGCGCTGACATCAGCGTCATTACATCACTCGCTGCCGGCGATTATTCGAGAATCGCCGAAAAGGAGCGCCCGCTCTTCAAATTGGTCCGCAAGCTGACGAAAGAGCCGGCAAAAGTGGTGAAGGCCGATATTGACGCAGTCATCGCCGCCGGCTGGAAGGAAAAAACGGCGCAGGACGTCATTATCGTCACAGCTTTCATGAACTGTTCAAACCGCATCGTCAGCGGCCACGGCGTCGTCGGATCGCCAGAGGCGTTCGTCATGGCGGCCCGCGCCCTGGGGCCGGGCGGCGGATACATCCCGACCTCGGTT
>DNZB01000048.1:7413-7550 GCA_003506635.1 Parvularcula sp. | reverse complement strand
TCGTCATGGCGGCCCGCGCCATGGGGCCGGGCGGCGGATACAGCCCGACCTCGGTTAAGATCGGCGCGGGCGGCGCGTGACCGCCGCGCGGGATGCCCTAAAGTTCGATAGCTTGCAAGGCGCCGGCGGCGCTGGCG
>DNZB01000048.1:0-7122 GCA_003506635.1 Parvularcula sp. | reverse complement strand
GCCCTTGATCCATCGAGCTTGCGGCGATGCGAGAAAGACAAGCGCCGGCGCGATGTCCTCGGCGCGCGCAAGTCCGATCGAGCGAATGCGCGCCGCCGACTCCGCGCCGAAGCTCTTGAGAAAGTCTTCAAGTATGGGCGTCGCGACGCCCGCGCAGGAGACGGCGTTCATGCGAACGTGGCCGAAAACCGCGCTCGCGACAGACTGAGCAGTCCAAAGGTTGAGAAGCTGCTTGCTTATCGGATAAGCGCAGCGGTCGCCAAGGCCGTCGATGACGACACCCGCGCGGCGAACCAATTGCGCGACGCCCTGCTTGCGCTGAAGGGCGAGAAATTGCTTAAGGAAAGCGGCATTCTCGCGCCAGCGCCATCCAGCATGCGAAGACATGTTGACGATGCCTGCGCCGACGCTGAGCATCGGCGCGATTTTTTCAGTCAGCAGGCGCAGCCCGAAAAAATTGATGTAAAGAAGATCTTCCGGCAGCCCGTCCGTTGTCGGCGGGACGCCCGCAATATTGAAGAATCCGTCGATCGGATCAGGAATCACGCGGGCCGCAATCTCAATCGACGCGGGGTCTCCCTGATCGAATTCGATATAGTCATTCGCGATCTCGCGGTCAGGCTCGCGTCTATCGAGCGCGATGACGCGCGCGCCGCGTTCTTTGAGCAAGCCGCCGGTCGCGGCGCCGATTCCGGATGCGGCTCCCGTCACGACAACAGTTTTCCCGCGCCAGGTCGCTAGCATATGAATGCGCCCCTCAGATCGTCATAAGCGGTTCATTGAGATAGAAAATGATACCACCACAACCAGCGCCGCGGCTAGATGACGGGACTTGTCATTATCAGGCTCACCGGCGGCTTCGCAGTACTAGTCTCCTCGCCGCGGCGACGCTGGCGGCGTTGACAACTGGATGCGTGACGGCTGAACGGTTCCGTTTTGAATCGATATTGATCGCTGAAGACGTAGAGGGCGCCTATCTGACGGCTGTCGGCGACGTGAATTTCGACGGCAGGATCGACATTATTCTGCTCTCCGTCCGATCATCGGACGTGCATTGGTACGAAAATCCGGATTGGACGCGCCACACGCTCGTCTCCGGCGTAATGCCGGCGGCGGTTGGCGCCGCTGTTGACACAAGCGCCGAGGGACCCGCGCAGATTGTCGTTCTGACCGGGTTTCACCGCGATGACTATGAAAAAAACGCCGGCGAACTGGTGTACCTGGAAGGAAGCTCGACTCTCAGCGATGCGTACGTCTTTGCGCGCGAGCCTGCCGCCCACAGAGCGCAGTTCGGCGATATCGACGGCGACGGCGAGCGAGAGCTGGTTGTGGCGCCGCTCTCCGGCGCGAACGGAGGGCCGCCGATCGACTCCTCTGCTCAAACGCCTCTTGTCTATTTCGACCCGCCCGATCCGGCGCGTCACGTCATTTCCGATAACCTTTTTGGAACCGTACACGGATTAACGCTGGTCCGTTGGGATAATGACGAGCGCGACGATATCCTCACCGCAGGATTTGGCGGCGTTTTCCTGCATCGGCTTGCTGCAGGCGAGTCAGGAGAGTTCACATGGCGATCGGAGAAGATCACATCCGGTCGCATTGCAGACGAGAACGGGAGGGCCGGCGCCGGTGACATTCGCGTTGGACGACTGAAGAGCGGTGAGCGATTTCTTGCGACAATCGAAAGCGTTCATGGCGGAGACGTCGCGATATACCAAACAGACGAAGACGGCGTCTGGCGCCGTCGGCTGATCGGCGACGGATATGAGTTGGCGCATGGCTTCACGCTCGCGGATTTTGATGGCGATGGTGGCGACGAGATCATCGTTAGCGACAGCCGCGGCGAGGGAGGAGTATTTCTTTATGCATTTGAAACGGGCGGCGACGGGCGCGAGTGGCGCCGACGGCGGATCGATGACAGGATGGCGGCGGGCGCATGCGAGTCCGCTGATTTCAACGGAGACGGCCGCCTCGATATCGTTTGCGCGGGTATGCAGACGCGAAATCTGAAACTCTATTTCGGTCGGCCGCGATGATTGACCCGCGCGGGGCGAGCGAGTAAGTTGCAGTTGCAACTAGATGTCGCGCAAAGAGCGGGCGGGAGTGAGGGCGCATGCTGCTGGTCGATCGCCGCGAAGTCCTGATGACCGCCGCGGCGGCGGCGGCGATTGCGACGATCGCGGGCTGCTCGCGATCGGGCTCGCGGACGCGGGACGACGCGCTGGCTCCGTTTCTTATGATCTTGTTCCCGCAGCCCGGAGTCGACCCTTCAGTCTACAACGATGTCGCGCGGCGGACGAATGCGGCGCTTCAACGCCGTGGTGACTGGGCGACCCTGAAGGCGGAGGGCGTTGCGGCGCTTGACGGCGCCGCCGGCGGGAAATGGTTGCGCGCCAGTCGCCAGTTGCGGATCAGCGCTGCGACAATGATTGCTGATACGTCCTTCTTCCGAACTGTCTATCAAACAGCGCTTGTTGAATTCTATTCCGACCCGCGGGTATGGGCGGCGGTCGGTTATCCCGGCGCGTCCGCGCAAAATGGCGGTTATCTGCACAACGGATTTGACGACATCGACTGGTTGCCGGAGGCAGCGCCGTGAAGACCTTTGATCAAACCGACGACAGCGTCGTCGTCGTGATCGGATCGGGCGCCGGCGGCGGCGTGCTGGCGAATGAACTTGCGCAAGCCGGCGTCAATGTCGTCTGCCTTGAAGCGGGTCGCAGGCTTACATTCGGCGACATCGTCAATGACGAAAAGATCATGGATGAACGGCTGACCTGGCATGATCGGCGATTCGGAGAGGGAATTCTCAATCCGTATTTTCCGGCCTGGATGTGCAAGACTGTCGGCGGCACCACCATGCATTGGACGGGTACTGCTGTCCGGTTGCAAGCGCACGAATTCGCACCGAAGACGCATTATGCGCTTGCCGATACAAACGCAATCGACTGGCCGCTGACGCGCGCAGACCTCGATCCCTATTATGACCTCGCTGAACGGAAAATGGGCGTTTCCGGCACAAACGGCCTGCCGCCCCTGCCGATGAACAACAACATGAAAGTGCTTGCCGCCGGCGCCCGCGCGCTCGGCTACAAGCGCGTGACGTCAACCGGAGTCGCCATCAATTCGGCGACCTATGACGGACGGCCGCAGTGCCAGCAGATCGGATTTTGCAAGAGCGGCTGCGTGATCGGCGCAAAATGGTCAACCCTGTATACGGAAGTTCCGAAGGCGGAGGAGACAAGTCGCTTCGAATTGCGGCCGAGTTCGATGGCGCTGAAGATCGAGGTCGATAAGGCGAATAACGCGTCGGCGGTCGTTTACGCTGACGCCGAGGGTCGAATTCACCGTCAGCGCGCGCGCGCCGTATGCGTCGCCGGAAACGCAATCGAAACCCCGAGGATATTGCTGAATTCAGCTTCAGCGCTGCACCCTGATGGGCTGGCGAACGGCGCAGGCCAAGTCGGCCGGAACTACCTGAAGCATGTCGTCATCGGCGCGCTTGGCTTTATGCCTGGCGACGTGCACTTTTATCGTGGCGCGCAACAAGGCGGCCATATCGCCGATGAGCAGCGCCATGACGAAGCGCGCGGTTTCGCCGGAGGCTATCAGATCGAGTCCGCGGCGTTTTCGCCGCTCGCCGTCGCAAGAATCGCATTCGCCGGCGCATGGGGAGAGGATCTGGCGGCTGCGTTGAAGGACTACAACAGAATCGCAGCGACTTTCATTACTGGCGAGGATCCCGCCCAGTCCGGCAACGGCGTTCGACTCCACCCTGATGAGAAGGATGAGTATGGCCTACCGGTGCCAATCGTCCGATATGAAGATCATGCGAATGCGGAACCGATGCGTGCTCACGCCGAGCGGCAGGCGCGTGCGATATTCGAGGCGGTCGGCGCCGCCCGGGTCGTACCGTTTCGCGTCAACATGGCCACTCACAATCTTGGCACTTGCCGTATGAGCGCAGACCCGCGCGACGGCGTCTGCGACTCTTTTGGACGGGCCCACGAAGTCGGCAATCTCTTCATCTCCGACGGCAGCGCGTTTTCCTCCAGCGGCTCGTCGAATCCGACTCTGACAATTGTCGCCCTTGCGATACGGCAGGCTGCGCATATTCGCGAGTTGATGGCGAAGGGCGACCTGTAACGGCCAGATGGGAAGAATGGCGAATATTACTCTTGCCGCCGCTGCCGCAGCGGGGCTCGCCGTCTTGCCGGCCGCGGCCGCCGATCCGGAGCTCGTCGTCGGCGATCCGACGAAAAAATGTCTTGAAGACGCCCAGTGCATCAATCGCCTGCATCCGTCGATTCCGATGGCGGCGCACGCCGCGCCGGGCCGTCGAATTGTCTTCCGTACACGGAATGCGAGCGACTTCGATCTTGATCCGGCGGCGCCGGTCGACCCTCGCATGGCTGGTCCCTACGGCGCGACCGTCCATCCTCTGGCTGGACCCGTGCACATTGACGGCGCCCGTCGCGGCGACGCTTTAGCGGTGACGATTGAGAAGATTTCACCTGGCGTGTTCGGCTATACGCAAATCGGCGGCATTGGCCTTATTTCGGATCAGATTAAAGGTCCCTACCGCGTCTTGTGGCGCCTCGGCGTTAAATCCGCCCGTTCTGACCAGCTTCCAGGAGTCGCGATCCCAAATCGCAGTTTCCCGGGCGTCATTACGGTCCTGCCGGGCGTCGGTGAGCTTTCCGCGGCGCTGGAGCGCGAAGCCGCCCTGAAGGAGGCGGGTGGGACGGTCTTTCCGCCTGAGCCGACTTTCGCCTCTCCCGTCGATCTGTGCGGCAAAAATGGTCCGGGCAGGGACGAGTGCCTCCGGACGATCCCTCCGCGGGAATTCGGGGGCAACATTGACAGTAGGTATCTGGGCGTCGGCGCGACGATAATTCTGCCCTGTCTCATCGATGGGTGCGGTCTGGCGCTCGGCGATGTTCACTTTGCGCAAGGCGATGGCGAGGTTTCCGGCACCGCGATCGAAATGGACGCCGAAGTGACGGTAACGACGAAAATCATCCTGGGAGCGGGCGAACGAATGACCGGTCCGCAACTCTCCGGCCCTTCACGCCTGCTGGACATACCCTCTCGCCGGTTTTTTGCGACTACCGGCATTCCGGTCAAGGCGCGCGCTGAAACGCCGCCGGATATCGCTTATCTCGCATCAGCGAAGGTCGCGCAGCTCGAGAATCTGTCGAAGGACATCTCCTTGTCAGCGCGCAACGCGCTCGCCGCGATGATCGAGCACATGATCGACGCATATGGGCTGACAAGAGAGCAGGCCTATATCGTTGCAAGTGTTGCGGTCGACCTGCGGATATCACAAACTGTGGATGCGCCGAATTCGGGCGTCATCGCGGTGCTGCCGGTCGACATTTTTGAGTCTGGCGACTGACTGTCGTCTCGACCGTACTGGCCTAATGTCTGTCTCCACGAGAGCACAAAAACCGGCCAGGCTGCAGAATCTCAGAGTCTCCAGCGCCATTCGAAATGCTGCGATGCGGCATGGCGAATTTGCACTACCAAGTGTCGCGTGGACTTGGTGCAAAATTGCCACGCACGGGCAGGCTTTCAGATACGATCTTCAAATTAGTTGCAGGTGCAATTATACTTCGCCAACACGGTCGGGAGGTCGCGGGATCGAACCAGGTCGACGCGATGTGAAAATTGGACCCAATGGGAGGCAGGAATGGCGGTAAGGCAGAACAAGGCGGCGCTGCTGGCGGGCGTTTCGATCTTCGGCATGCAACTCGCTTTTGCGACGGCGGCATCGGCGCAGGATGACCCGCGGTCGCGGGACGAGATCACGGTTACCGCGCAGCGGCGTGAAGAGTCGGCCCAGGATGTTCCAATCTCGCTCAGTGCGCAGAGCGAACTCGATCTGCGGCGGGCCGGCGCGACCTCGCTCGCCGATGTCGTCGATCAGGTCCCGAATTTCAGCTTTCTGAATCAAGGCTCGGTGCTCGGTCAATTTGCGATCCGCGGCATAACGAACCAGTTTGTGGTCGGGGAATCTTCGGCTGCGACGGTCTACGTCGACGGCGTGCTCACAGGCCGTTCCGCATCATTTGACACCGGTCTTTTCGGCATCAAGCAGGTCGAAATTCTTCGCGGGCCGCAAGGAACATTCTTCGGCGCCAACACGATCGCCGGCGCCGTCAATATAACGACAAAACGGCCCGACGAAGAATTCGGCGGCGAGTTGAAGATCGAGGCCGGGAATTTCGAGAGAGGCTACGCCGCCGGCGCCATCAATGTGCCGCTGGGCGACAAGCTGTTTACTCGCACTACAATTGCTGTCGAGCGTCAGGACGGCTGGATCAAGAACGTCTTCGACGGACGCCGCCTTAACGGCGAAGACAACTGGTCCGGAAGGTTCCAGGCCGTATATAAGCCGACGGACGCGCTGGAGTTTTACTGGTCGATTGACCGCTTCAAGGATGACCGGGATTTCGTTCGGCAAATCAACGATGACCCGGCGGATCTGAAGCAGCCGGATTTCGTGGACCTGGCCGAGGGCATCGTCGACATCGACTCGGCGAGCACATCCAATCGGGATCTTTGGGGAACGTCTCTTGAATTCAACTACAATTTGCCAGGCGATTTCACGCTGACCGGGATCGGTGCCTATCGCGCTAATGACGTCAAGAGCATTTTCGACGGAGATACGACGCGTCAACGCCTGTCTGAAACCTTCCTGCAGGAAGATCTGGATCAGTGGTCCGGCGAATTGAGGTTCGCGTCGCCGGCAGGAAAGCGCATTGATTTCATTGTCGGCGCTTTCTACCTCAATCAGAGGCAGGATTCAGATTCGGAAACGCGCTTCTTCCCGAAGGATATTCTGGCGGGGTGCACGGCGCCGGTCACCACCGGAACGTTCCGCGGGTTCCCGCCGCCGCCGCCTTTTGAAAATACTTCGCGTCTTCGCGGATTTGACGCGCAAGGTCTCCCGGTCTGGGATTTCGATCTCAACGCAAATGGCGTGTTCAATGAGAATGTGACTGTCTTCGGGGCGAACGAATCGACAATCGGTTGCCATAACCCCGATCTCATAGCGGCCGGCAGATTCCTTGCGGGCGGCCAGGCCGAGGATTTCTTTCTCCCATTCGGATTCGAGAC
>DNZB01000110.1:17268-20821 GCA_003506635.1 Parvularcula sp. | reverse complement strand
TCTTACGGCAAGGAGCGCCCGATCGACGCGCGCTCGACCGAAGACGCCTGGTCGCTCAATCGCAACGCCACGTCGACGATCGTCAGCGCTGGCGCTTAGGTCCTGCCAACAGGTTGGAAGGGCGCGCCGGTTTGACGCCGGCGCGCCTTTTTCTTGAGGCGGGGCCTTAATTGGGCCGCGCCGCGCCGCTAGACCATTAGGCGATCAATGTGGATCGCCCAATGGTCTAGAATTTTCGTGGTCGCGCCGGGTTACGAAAAACCGGTGATTCCACTTTGCCGCCCGGCGCTCTAGAAGTCAGATCGCCGCCTTGATGCCGATGAAGGAGCGCCCTCATGCGTAACATTTCTCTCGCCGCCGCGCTGGTCCTCTCCCTCGCGGCCGCCGCGCCCGCCTTCGCCGGCACCAAGGAGCGCATTGAGGCGCTGGAAGCGGCGGTCGCGAGCCTTCGCGCGTCGCAGCCCGCCGCGATCGAGGCGAACGCCAAGATCGACCGCCTTGAAGCGGAGGTGAGGGGCCTGACCGGACGGGTCGAGCAGCTGACCTTTGAGCTTGAGCAGGCGCGCGCCCGTCTTGATTCCGTCAGCGCCGCGCTGGCCGGCGAAGCGCCGCAGATCCTTTCCGGAGCGCCCGCGGGCCCCAATGATCTCATCGCGAATGAAATCAGCAAGTCGGCGCCGGGCGGGTCCGGGCCGGGCGAGGTTTCCCTGCCGCTCGATCCCGACGCCGCGTTCTCCTATGCGTCCGATCTCCTTCTCGCCGGCGATTACGCAAGGGCCGAGCGCGCGTTCCAGATGTTCGTCGAGACCTTCCCCAATCATCCGCGCACGGCGGATGCGCGATTCCGCCTCGGCGAGGTCTATCTCGCCAATTCAAAGAACACGGAAGCGGCCGACGCCTTTATCGGCTTCATCCGCGCCTATCCGCAAAGCGCGCGCGGCGCGGAAGCCTATCTGAAGCTCGGCACGGCGTTCTCGCGGCTTCAAAAGCCGGACGAGGCCTGCAAGGTCTTCAAGACGCTGAAGTCAAAATATCCGAACGCCGCGCTCGCCGTGCTTCAGCGCACGGACGCCGAAATGGGCAAGATCAGCTGCAAATGAGCGCGGCGGGTCCGGCCCTTCTGCGAAGCGGGAAGGCGGCGGGGCGGCGCGGACGCCTCTTGCATGACGGCGCATCAGCATAAGGCATTTGAATTACTTACCGCGGAATGGCGCGCCGTCGGCGCGCCGAAGCGTCTTCTTCTCGCCGTTTCGGGCGGCGGAGATTCGACCGCCTTGCTGCATCTTGCGGCGGCCTTGCGCCCTGAAGCGGAATTGCGCGTCGCGACGGTCGATCACGGGCTCCGGCCCGGTTCCGCCGAAGACGCGCGCTTTGCGGAGCGGTCGGCGGGCGCGCTCGGCGTTGAAGCGATCACGCTCCGCTGGGACGGACCAAAGCCGAAAACCGGCGTTCAGGCGGCGGCGCGCGCGATGCGCTATCGCCTGCTGGCGCGGGAGGCGGAGCGCTGGCGCTCCGGTGCGATCCTCACCGCGCACAGCGCTGACGATCAGGCGGAGACGATCTTGATGCGCCTTGCGCGCCGATCGGGCGCGCGCGGGCTCGCCGGCATGGCGGCGGAAACCTTCATCGCTGACGGCGCCGGCCCGCCGCAGCGTCTGCTGCGCCCGCTCCTCGGCGTGCGGCGCGCAGCGCTTGGCGCCTTCCTGTCCGCGTCCGGCGCCAGTCATGTCGATGATCCGGGCAATGACGATCCGCGTTTTGAACGGGTGCGCGTGCGGCGAACGCTGGCCGCGCTGGGGGAGGAAGCGGCGACCGCGCTGCTGGCGCTCGGCGCCGATGCGCGGCGGGTTTCGGCGCTGCTCGACAGGCTGGAAAGCGCGCGCCTCGACAGCCTCGGGGCGATCTTTCGCGCTGACGGATCGGTGCAGCTGCCTGCGCGGCTGATCGCGCCCGCGATTGACGGTGCGCTCGCCGCGCGCCTCATCAGCGCCGTCGGCGGGACGCCAGCGCCGGCGGAGGCGGCGGCGGCCGCACTCGCCGCGGCTGCGGGCGGGCGCACGTCAACGCTTGGCGGCGCGCTCATTTGCCGAAGCGGCGGCGCAATCGTCATCAGCCGCGAGCCGGCCGCCGTTCTTGGCCGCAAGGGGGCGCCCCGCCTGGCGCCGGTGCGTCTTGAGCCGGGGGGGCGCTGTCTCTGGGACGGGCGCTTCATCGTCGAAAACACCCTCGGCGCGCCGGCCGAGATCCGCCCGCTCGGCGCCGATCACCCGGAAGCGAACGCCGCCGCGCCCGGCCTCTGGATCGGCGATGCGCTCGCCGCCTTTCCGGGCGACGAGGGCGCAGGCGAGACCGCCTTTGAAAGCCTCGCCGCCGAACGCTTCCATCGCCGCGTCGTGCGCCACAGTTAAGGGTTACGCAAAAGTGAAGGCCCAAGGTGGCGCCGGGCTTCCTTAACCCCTATCTTCTAGCGTGAATGTTTGCGGGCCGCGAAAACGCCCGCCCGGAAAGGGTCAGGAATGAACGGCCGCAATCTCCTCATCTGGGGCCTTGTCTTCGTCTTCTTCATCATCCTCCTGCAAAGCTTCCGGCTGCAGGCGCCAGGCCCTGCGGCGGAGCGGCTTTCCTATTCGGAATTCGTCACGCAGATTGACGCGGGCGGGGTCAAGACCGCCGAGATCAACCAGGGCAACGTCAAGGGCGTTCTGGACAGCGGCAAGGCGTTCGTCACCGCGATCCCGGAGGGCGCCGGCGTCACCATCGCCGACAAGCTCAACCAGTCCGGCGCGCAGACGAAGATCACGCCGGAGGAGGAGCTGCCGCTCATTCTTTCGGTCATTTTCAACATTCTGCCCTTCATCATTTTTCTCGCCTTTTTCTTTTTCGTCGTGCGCCAGATGCAAGGCGCGGGCGGCAAGGCGATGGGCTTCGGCAAGAGCCGGGCGAAGCTTTTGACCGAGCGTCAGGGCCGCGTCACCTTTGACGATGTCGCCGGCATCGACGAAGCCAAGGAGGAACTTGAAGAGATCGTCGAATATCTCAAAGACCCGATGAAGTTTCAGCGCCTCGGCGGCAAGATCCCGAAGGGCGCGCTCCTCGTCGGTCCGCCGGGCACCGGCAAGACGCTTCTGGCGCGCGCCATCGCCGGCGAAGCGAACGTGCCCTTCTTTACGATTTCGGGATCGGATTTCGTCGAAATGTTCGTCGGCGTCGGCGCTTCGCGCGTACGCGACATGTTCGACCAGGCGAAGAAGAATGCGCCGTGCATCATCTTCATCGACGAGATTGACGCGGTCGGGCGGTCGCGCGGCGCCGGTCTTGGCGGCGGCAATGACGAACGCGAACAGACGCTGAACCAGTTGCTTGTCGAGATGGACGGCTTTGAGTCGAACGAAGGGATCATCCTCATCGCCGCGACGAACCGGCCCGACGTTCTCGATCCGGCGCTGTTGCGCCCCGGCCGTTTCGACCGTCAGGTCGTCGTGCCGAACCCCGATGTCGTCGGCCGCGAAAAAATTCTCGCCGTGCACGCGAAGAAAGTTCCGCTCGCGCCGGA
>DNZB01000110.1:16318-16884 GCA_003506635.1 Parvularcula sp. | reverse complement strand
GAGTTCGACGACGCGAAGGACAAGGTGATGATGGGCGCTGAGCGCCGCTCCATGGCGATGACCGAAGACGAGAAGATGCTGACCGCCTATCACGAAGCGGGGCATGCGATCGTCTCGCTGTCGGTGCCGGGCTCTGATCCGGTGCACAAGGCGACGATCATTCCGCGCGGGCGTGCGCTCGGCCTCGTGCAATATCTTCCCGAACGCGACCGCTATTCCTTCTCGCTCGAACAGATGAAGGCGCGCCTTGCGAGCGCCATGGGCGGACGGGTCGCGGAGGAATTGAAGTTCGGCGCCGAAAAAGTGACCTCCGGCGCTTCCTCCGACATCGAATATGTGACGCGCCTGGCGCGCGCCATGGTGACGAAATACGGCCTCTCCGACAAACTGGGGCCGATCGCCTATGCTGAGGAAGAGGGCGAAGTGTTTCTCGGCCAGTCGATCGCGCGCACCAAAGCGATTTCGTCCGAGACGGCGAAAATGATCGAGGACGAAATCAAACGATTTGTTACTGAAGGCTACGAAAAAGCGCGCCAGATCCTGACCGAGCGCAACGCCGACTGGGA
>DNZB01000110.1:16095-16306 GCA_003506635.1 Parvularcula sp. | reverse complement strand
TGACATCCGGCGCTTCATCGGACATCGAATATGTTACGCGGCTTGCGCGCGCGATGGTCACGAAATACGGGCTGTCCGAGACGCTCGGACCCATCGCCTATGCCGAAGAGGAAGGCGAGGTCTTCCTTGGCCAGTCCATCGCCCGCACCAAAGCGATTTCCTCTGAGACGGCGAAGCTTATTGAAGACGAGATCAAGCGCTTCGTCACCGA
>DNZB01000110.1:15594-15981 GCA_003506635.1 Parvularcula sp. | reverse complement strand
AAGATCGTTCGCAAAGAACCGACCGATCTTGGCGACACGCCGCCGCCTGCGTCGGTTCCGACCGCCGGCGCGCGTTCGGGTCCCTTGACCGGCCTTAGTCCCAATCCCGCCGGCTGAGCGCCGTCGGGCTTGACGGCGGGTCTCTTTCCGCGTGAAGAAAACAGGGGTCGGAGTCTAGTTCTCAACTCCATGAAGATCGGGTTCTTGTTCAATCATGACGCCGGCCACCAGGCGGGACACCTGGTGCCGATCGTCAACGCCTATGCGGCGGCGAACCCCCTAGACGACATCCGCGCTTATATCGGCGGCGCCGCCGTTCGCGACAGCGTCAAGGACGCGATCGTCGCGCCGGGCGTCAAGATCATCGAATTGACGCCGCCCGCGCCG
>DNZB01000110.1:11262-15194 GCA_003506635.1 Parvularcula sp. | reverse complement strand
CAAAAGGCCCTGCGGCGCCACGGCGTTCGATTCATTTACAGCGGCCACGGCGCGGGCGACCGCGCCATCGGCTTTCACCCGTCATTTTCGAAATTCGACCTTCTGCTTTTGCCGGGCGAAAAATACGCGCGCCGCCTGCGCGAGACCGGCGGCCTTTCCGGAAACGATTATGCGCTGATCGGCTATCCCAAATTCGATCCGGTGCGAAACTCAAAGCCGGCGCGCCTGTTCGCCAACGACAATCCAACGATCGTTTACAACCCGCATTTCTCGCCGGCCTTCTCATCCTGGTTCAAGCTAGGCCCGGCGGTGCTTGACTGGTTCGCGGACAATCCGGGCTACAATCTGATTTTCGCGCCGCATGTCATGCTCTTCCGCCGGCCGATCCACGTTTCGGCGGAGTCCTCGACGGTTGCGTGGCGGCCCGGCTTGCCGCGCCGGTTCCGGCGCTGTCCCAATATCAAGATCGATATCGACAGCCCGCGGCTGTTCGACATGACTTATATGACCGCCGCTGACCTCTATCTCGGCGACATTTCAAGCCAGGTGATGGAATTTCTGGTGCGTCCGCGACCTTGCGTGTTCCTCAACGCGCAAAGCCACAAATGGGACGGCGACGAGAATTTCGCCGCCTGGCGCCTTGGGCCGGTGCTTGAAGGGATCGACCAGCTCGGGCCGACCCTTGCTGAGGCGCTCGCTTTTCCGGACGCCTATCGCGAATTGCAGGAGGAACATTTCCGCGATTCCTTCAGCCTGACGGCTGAAACGTCCGCGGACCGCGCCGCGGCCGCGATTCGCGACTATGTCGTCCGGGCGCGGCGGGTGCAGAGCGCGCCTGTCCGCGACCCGGTCGCCGCCCCCGCCGCGTTCTGGGAAGAAGCGAGCGCCAGCCGCGAAGCGAATTAGCGCGTTGGCGGCGCCGTCTCCCAATCGCGCTTGCGGCTCGGTCCATGCCGGCGCCTGACGGCGGGCCCCCGGGCAAGATGGGCGGCGCCTCGAAGATTTTCCGGAACGCCAGCGCGCTCCTCAGCGGCAAGGCCGCGGGCGGAGTGTTGAGCCTTGCCTATCTCGCCATTGCGGCGAGGGCGCTTGGCCCTAAAGACATGGGCTATCTCGCCATCGCCAGCGCCTATGCGCTGACCGTCGCCGGCCTTGTGCGCTTTCAATCGTGGCAGGCGATCATCCGCTTCGGCACGCCGATGGTCGAGGCTGGCGGCGGCGACGATCTGCGCGCGCTCTTGCGCTACACGATCCGGCTCGATTTCTTCAGCGCGGCCGCCGGCGTCCTTATAGCGCTTGCTTTTGTCGGCGTCGCCGCGCGGGTTCTCGACTGGCCCGACGAAGCGCTGCCGCTGCTCTTTCTATATTGCTTCGCTGTCCCGTTTGTCATCGCCGCGACGCCGACCGGCATTCTCCGGCTGTTCGATCGATTCAAATTGCTCGGCTGGCAGATGCTTGCGAGCCCGGTCATCCGCTTCGTCGGAGCGATCGCCGCGCTGGCGAGCGGCGCGGGCCTTGCCGTCTTCGTCGCGATCTGGATGTTCAGCAGCGTATTCGACGGCGTCGTCGTGTGGTGGCTCGGCTGGCGCGAGCTGAAGCGGCGCGGGCTTGCGCCGAAACTGTTCGGCCGGGCGGCGGGGCCTGCGCCGCGCGCCTGGCTCGACTTCATGCTGAAATCGAACGCGACGTCGATCTTCGACATGGCGCGCAACGGCTTGCCGACGCTGATCGTCGGCGGCGCGCTCGGCAGCGCGGCGAGCGGTTATCTCCAGCTCGCGACGAACCTCACCAATCTCATCGCCCATCCTTCGAACATGCTGTCGCACGCGACGCTCCCTGAGCTGACGAAAATTGCGGTCGGCGACGGGCGGCGCAAAATGCTCGGCGTCGCGCTCCGCACCATGGGGATCGGCCTTGCGGCGGCGGCGCCGCTTGTCATCGCCTTCGCGCTGCTCAGCAAAACCATGGTGACGCTGGTCGGCGGCGCGGACTTCGCGCCGGCGGCGATCGTCCTTGCCCTGATGGCGGCGGCGCAGCTGCCGCGCATTTCCTCGATCGTGCTTGAATCGGCGTCATTGTCGATCGGCCGCGCCGGCCTCGCCATGGCCGCGCAAGGCGTCTCGGCGTTCGCGCAGATCGCGTCCTTGTTCCTTCTGATGCCGCATTTCGGCGCCGCGGCGGCGCCGATGTCCCTGGTCCTCGGCTATCTGGTGATGATCGCCGTTCATTTTTTCCGGCTGCGGCGGGCCGCGCCGGGGTAAGGCGCATTGACACCCTTTGGCGCAATATGGTCCCACTTTGAGGGACCCGCCGGCGCGAGGGGCGCCAGCGGCCAGGGAGGCATCCCGTGAAAGCGCCGGACGATCGCGCCGTGATCGGGTTTTTATTCAATCACGACGCCGGGCATCAGGCCGGGCATCTGACGCCGATTCTCGGCGCTTATGCCGACGCGCGCCCGCAAGATGACGTCTGCGCCTTCGTCGCGCCGGGGGAAGTCGCCGACATGGTGCGCAAGGCGACGGCGCGCCCGAATGTCCGGATCGTCGAACTGAAGGCGCCGGCCGCGCTCAGCGCCCCGGCGCGCGTGCTCGACCTTGCGTTCCCGGCCAGCCGCTCGGCGCGCCTGCGATCGAATCTCGCGGCGTTTTCCGGACTTGACGCGCTGGTGACGCCAGAACACGCCGCGCTGAAGCTGAAGCCTTTGATCCCCGCCGGGGTCAGCTTCATCTATTCCGGACACGGCGCCGGCGATCGGGCCTATGGCTTTGACGCGGCGCTCAGCGCCTTCGATCTCATCCTTGCGCCCGGCATGAAGTCGGTGCGCCGCTTCAAGGCGGCCGGCGCGATCAACGGCAACGCCTATGCGCTCGTCGGCTATCCGAAATTCGACGCCGCGCCGGCGGCGCCTGAACGGTTCTTCGACAACGACAACCCGGTCGTCCTCTATAACCCGCATTTTTCGCCGGCTTTTTCTTCGTGGTATCGGGCGGGCGTGAAGGTGCTTGACTGGTTCGCCGCCAACAAGGATCTCAATCTCATCTTCGCGCCGCATGTCATGCTGTACCGGCGCCCGGTGCACATGACGCCGGGCGAAGGGGCGATCGGCTGGGCCCGCCGCGCGCCGGCGCGGTTCTTCCGTATGCCGAACATCCGGATCGACGTCGGCAGCCGGCGGCTGTTCGACATGAGCTACACCGCCGCCGCGGATCTTTATGTCGGCGACGCGTCAAGCCAGGTGCTGGAATTCCTGCTGCGGCCGCGCCCATGCGTGTTTTTCAACGCGCATGGGCGGGACTGGCGCGGCGACCCCAATTTCGCGCATTGGCGCTGCGGCGAGGTCGTTGAGGATATTGAAAGCCTCGGGGCCGCGATCCGCGCCGGGCTTGCGTCCAGGGACGCCTACCGGCTCGCGCAGCAGGAACATTTCTCCGATACGTTCGATCTGACGCACGAGCCTTCGGCGGCGCGCGCGGCGGCGGCGATCGCGCGCTTTGTCGATGAAAAGAAGCAGCGGCGCGCGACGGGCGATCTCGCCGGGCTGCGGGCTGCATCATGAAGCGTCCTGGCGCCGCAGCGATGTTGATGGGCGCGGCCGCATGCGCGAGCGCCGGTCCGCCGGCGTCGCCCTGGGCGGCCGGCAATCCCTCCTGGGTCGCGCCGGCCGAACCCTTCATGATCGCGGACGGCGTCTATTATGTCGGCACGAAGGGCCTTTCGAGCTTTCTCATCGCAACGCCGGAAGGGCTCTTTCTCCTTGATGGCGGCCTGCCTGAAAACGCCGCCGCCATCGCGAAGAACATCGAGGCGCTCGGGTTCTCCCTTCGCGACGTCAAATATCTCCTCAACAGCCATGCGCATTTCGATCATTCCGGCGGCCTTGCGGCGCTGAAGGCGATGACCGGCGCGAAACTGGTCGCAAGCCAGGGCGACCG
>DNZB01000110.1:8672-11102 GCA_003506635.1 Parvularcula sp. | reverse complement strand
AGCCATGCGCATTTCGATCATTCCGGCGGCCTTGCGGCGCTGAAGGCGATGACCGGCGCGAAACTGATCGCAAGCCAGGGCGACCGTTCAGCGATCGAGGGCGGCTTTTATCTCGGCTCTGAAGACGACGATGATCTTGACGCGCCCCCGGTCGCCGTCGACCGGACGATCGCCGACGGCGAGGCGCTGATCCTCGGCGGCGTTTCGCTCACCGCGCGGCTGACGCCCGGCCACACGCGCGGCTGCACGTCCTGGACGATGACGGCGGGCGGGTACGACATCCTTTTCTTCTGCAGCGCGACAGTGGCGGCCAACCGGCTCGCCAGTCCGCCCCAATATGAAGGGATCGTCGAGGATTATCGCGCGACGTTCGAGAAAACCCGCGCCTGGCGTCCTGACATCTTCCTTGCGAACCATCCGGAATTTTTCGACCTTGAAAAGCGGCGCGCCCGCCAGCGCGCCGGCGATGAAGACGCTTTTGTCGATCGCGACGCCTTTCCGGCCCTGATGACCAGACTTGAAGCCGCGTTTGAAAAGGCGCTCGCTGACCAGACCGCCGCCGGCGGCCGATGACGAACGCCCGCCCGCCCTTGCTGATGGGCGTCCTCAATGTGACGCCCGATTCCTTTTCCGACGGCGGCGCCTTTCTCGACCCCGCGCACGCGATCGATCACGCGCTCCGCCTCGTCGAGGAGGGCGCAGCGATCATCGACATCGGCGGGGAGTCGACGCGGCCGGGCGCTGATACGATCGACGAAGCGACGGAACTGGCGCGCGTCCTTCCGGTCATTCGCGGCCTTTCCGCGCAGACTGCCGCCGCGATCTCGATCGACACGCGAAAGCCGCGCGTGGCGCGCGCCTGCGTCGAGGCGGGCGCCTCGATATGGAACGACGTGTCGGCGCTGACCTTCGCGCCCGACAGCCTTGCAACGGCCGCCGCGCTCGATTGCCGCATCGTCCTCATGCACGCCGCCGGCGATCCGAAGACGATGCAGGATGACCCGCGCTACGATGATGTCGTCGCAGAGGTCGCGGCGTTCTTGTCCGCACGCCTCGCCGCCTGTGAGAGAGCCGGCGTCGCGCGCGCGCGGCTGATCCTCGACCCCGGCATCGGCTTCGGCAAGACGCCGGCCCACAATCTCCAGCTGATCGGCGG
The DNA here is from genome assembly GCA_003506635.1 of Parvularcula sp. GTDB lineage: Bacteria > Pseudomonadota > Alphaproteobacteria > Caulobacterales > Parvularculaceae > Amphiplicatus. The sequence continues at coordinate 9,946 of DNZB01000110.1, read as the reverse complement.
GCTTGGCGCTTTCACGGCGCCAGGCCGGCCCGTGCTCCTCGGCGCCTCGCGCAAGCGCTTCATCGCCGCGCTCGACCGCAAGGGCCCCGCATCGGCGCGCCTTGGCGGCTCGATCGCGGCGGCGCTGGCGGGCGCGGCGCGCGGCGCGGCGATTTTGAGGGTCCACGATGTCGCGGCGACACGGCAAGCCCTCGCCGTTCATTTCGCCGTGGAAACCGGCGCTCCCGCGCGTTAAGGCATTGTCCGCTCCCCGCTGCTAGCATGGGGCGCCTGAAGGGGAGACCGGCCATGCGCGGAGATGAGGGCGTGGAACCCGCCGCCAGAGACAAGGGCGAGCGTAAGATTTTCGGGACCGACGGCGTCCGCGGCCTCGCCAACGCCGGCGCGATGACGCCTGAATCGATCCTGCGGCTCGGCATGGCGGTCGGGCGCTATTTCCGGAACGGCGATCATCGCCACCGCGTGGTCATCGGCAAGGACACAAGGCTGTCGGGCTACATGATCGAGCCGGCGCTGACGGCGGGCTTCGCCGCGTCGGGCATCGAGGTGTTCTTGCTCGGGCCCTTGCCGACGCCGGCGATGGCGATGCTGACGCGCTCGATGCGCGCCGATCTCGGCGTCATGATCTCCGCCTCCCATAATCCGTACCATGACAATGGCGTCAAATTTTTCGGACCCGACGGCTACAAGCTGTCGGACGCCGCGGAGATCGAGATCGAGCGGCTGATGGGCGAGGGCGGAACGGAAGCGCTCGCCGCGCCCGCCGATCTCGGCCGGGTCAAGCGGATCGACGACGCCGGCGCGCGCTACATTGAGTTCGCGAAAAACGCCTTCCCGCGCGGCCTCTCGCTTGAGGGTCTGCGCGTCGTCATCGATTGCGCCAACGGCGCCGCCTACAAGGTCGCGCCGACCGTGCTGTGGGAGCTTGGCGCCGACATCCGCAAGATCGGCGTCGAGCCGAACGGCTTCAACATCAATCAGGATTGCGGCTCGACCGCGCCCAAGGCGTTGCAGCAGGCGGTCATCGATTATCGCGCCGATATCGGCATCGCGCTCGACGGCGATGCTGACCGCGTCGCGATCGTCGATGAAAAGGGTCGGCTCGTCCAGGGCGACCAGATCCTTGCGCTCATCGCGCGCTTCTTGCAGTCGCGCGGCAAATTGAAGGGCGGCGCGGTCGTCTCGACCGTAATGGCGAATTACGGGCTTGAACGTTATCTTGCGGAACTGGGGGTCAAGCTCGATCGCACCAAGGTCGGCGACCGCTATGTCGT
>DNZB01000110.1:0-8304 GCA_003506635.1 Parvularcula sp. | reverse complement strand
TTGCAGGCGCTTGCGGTGATCGCCGGCGAGAAAATCCCGGCGAGCGCGGCCTTCAACTGCTTCACGCCGACGCCGCAGATCAACAAGAACGTGAAAATCGACGCCGCCGGCCTGGTCTCCGACCCCTTGTCAGACCCCGGCGTCAAGGCCGCGATCGCCGCCGCCGAGCAGCGCCTTTCCGGCGCCGGGCGCATCGTCATCCGCAAATCGGGCACCGAACCCTTGATCCGCGTGATGGCCGAAGGCGAAGACAGAAAGCTCGTCGCCGCAATCGTCGATGAGCTTTGCGCGGTGATCGAAAAGGCGGCGCGGTAAGGAAGGGGTCCCGGATTCCCCAGATACGCGAATTAACCATAGGACTACCCCTAATAAATGTGTTGACCCGCCCTTGCGTCCTGCTCCATGGTTGCGCGGTCGCGCCGGGGGTTCCCTCCGGCGCGATTGTCGTTTGTGGCGGCCGCCGCGCAAAGGCGCGGCGGTTTTGAAAAGTCTGGTTGGGCGCGCGGTCCGGTGGAATTCCTCCTCTGGCCGCGCGCGCGTGAAAGAAGCTCGCTGAATTTCGTTCAGACGGGGACGGCGCCGCCGTGCCCCGCGCCCGCCGCGCGGCCAAAAAAGGCGTCGTCGCCTGCGCCCCCGATCAGCGCGAAAAATAAGGCGCCTTTCAGAACCCCGAAAAGGCGCCTTTTAGGGCTGGACCCCGCAAGGGAACTGGAATTTTCAGAAATCAGCGAATCCCGAAAGGCGCCTTTTCGGGCGGCTTCTCGCATTTGCGAAAGGGAAAATCCGGTCGCCGATTGTCGCCGAAAATTCATTGGCCGGGCGGCGCTTTCGCACTAGGTTTCGCCTCCGAACCGGCGGCGGGGGACGCGGCCGGGCGGGTGTGCGTTTGGTGAAGGGGCGGGGCGCGTGAAGTCTTGGTTTTGGGGCGCTGCGGCGTCGGTTTTGATGGTCGGCGCGGCGAGCGCGTCGGAAGGCTCCCTTTGTTCGGCGCGGTTTGCGCTTGAAGATCACATGCTGCTCGAATGGGCGGCGGTCGGCGGCGATCCGCACGCGCAGATGACGCTCGCTGAATGCTCCTATCCGGAAGGCGCTGCTGAGCTTTCCGCCGCGCAGCGCATTTATGCGATCAAGTGGAACACGATCGCGCTGTGCGAATCGCGCGAGAGCAATATTCACGACGACCGCGACCTGCGCATGCGCCGCTTGAAGGAGGACGCGCATATCTCCTTCCGCCGGTTCGGCGGCTTGCAGCAGGGCGAGAAACTCAACTGGCGCGAACGCGACTTCGTCGAATATCGCAAGGAACAGCAAGCCGCGCTCGAAGCGCGCCATCAGCGCCTGTCGGCGGCGGTCGCGCCGGCGGACATGGCGGCGGCGCGCGCTGAAATCGCCGATCAATATTCGCGCATCGGGGCGCTCGGTCTTTTGAAACTTGCTGAGCTTTCATCTTGCGATGCGCTCGGCGCGTCAAAGGAGTTTGAGGCGGCGGCGTGGAGCGCGGCGTCGGAAAGCTGGCGCGGCGCGGAACAGGCGGGCGTTTATGCGGCCGCGGATACGCCCGCTTACGACTTGCCGAAGATCGCGAGCGAAAAGACGAAGAACCTGTCGGGCGCCGACCGGCGCGCGGCGGCGCTTGAAAAAGACCGGCTCTTGCGCACCGATCCTGACCGTCTCGCGGGCATAGAAAAGAAGGCGCGCGACTATGAAAATGTCGCGGCGGCGAGCGCGATCGAAAATTTCAGCCTGCCGCGCCGCGATGCCGCGGCGGGCCTTGCAGACGCCGCGCCGGTCGCAGCGTCGTCGCTGACGACGGCGCTGCAATTCGCGCTGGAAACGCTGGGGTTCGTCGAATTCATCAACGGCCCTGACAATGATTACGGCCCGACGACGCGCGCTGCGGTCGCGCGCATGCAGGCGGCCGGCGGGGGGGAGCCGACAACGGTGCTGACCAACGCCGAAGCGCGCGCGACGATCTGCAAGGCGGCGGCGCAGAACGATCCCGTCTCGCTTTATCACGTCGCGCTGATGCGCCAGAACGGCTGGGGACTGCCGAAAGACGAGACGAAGGCGGCGGCCGCGATCGCACGCTCGGAAACCGCGATGATAGCCGCGCTCGGCGGCGGCGAACTCCCCGCATGGAAGCGTGCGGCTTACAACAATTATGCGGGCCTCATCCGCACGTCCGCGAAAGAGCTGAAGCGGGCGGATGTCGAGGCGGACGCGGCGCTCTGCGATTAGAGCGCTGGGCGGCGTGAACGCTATTGCGCAATCGGGGCGCGGGGCGGCGCGTCATCGTGCAACGAGCCAAGCGCGCGAAAAAAGCGGGGACATAGCGCCGCGGCGCGCGCGAAGTCGCGTTCTTGCGCAGCGCCTTTGGCGCGCACCATGGCGAGAAGATTGCGCTTTTCTTCGTCGGACCAGCTTGAAACGCCGCCGACAGCTTCAATGATCGGCGCGAGGCGGCGCATCGCGCGGCGCTCCGCCGGCGGCAAATCGCGCAAGGCGCCGGCGCCGAGCGCGGCGGCGATGCGCTCTGAAATCGCCTGCTCCGCAAGGGCGCGCGACGCCGCCGGCTCGCGTGCGAGTGCGCGCATGGCGCCAAGACCCGCCTTCAAGATCGCGCTTTCATCGATCGCGTCGGCGGGGTCGGCGTCCGGCAATGTCAGGACGAGATCGCCCCTGGCGAGCCCGCGCAAGGTTCCAGCATCGCTCGGCGCCGCGCCCTTTTTCGACAAGCGGGCGGCCTCGCGCGCGGCGCGACGCTGAAGCGTCTGATCGGTCGGGCGAAAACCGAGGCGATGATAAAACCAGTAAGCGCCGGAGCGGATCGCTTCGGCGTTCCCCTCGCCGAACTGGTATCCGTTCACGATGAAACGACTGACGCCGTAGAGCGAACGGAAAGCGCGCAGCATCTCCACAAAGAGCGCCGCCGCTTCGCTGCCGCGAAAAGACGGAAAAATGTTGATGCCGGTGTTCGCCTGGCGAAAAAACGGGGTCACGCCGCCATAGCCGATCGGCACGCCGTTCGCGAAGAGAAGGTATCCCGTATTGGTTTCAAGCGTCAGGCGGCGCGCCGGCGCAACGCCGATGACGGCGAGCGCGGTCCCTTCGCCGAGATCGCACCAGCTGACATCGCGCGGATTTGCATGGGATATGGCGACGACCTCGCGGCATCGCGCCGAAAGCCCGGCGCGCGTCGTTTCGATCACGCGGCGCGCGCGCGCCGGCGCAAGGCGTTCGATCGTCATCGGTTCGCAAATACGCGCCGCGACATCCGCTGGCGGCCGGCGCATGGTCCGGCGAATGACGACAGGGGCGTGGGCCAGTCTGGCGCCGGTCGTCGAATATCGCGCTGACGGACGCCAGGCGATTGGCATGTCGGTCTCTGAAAAGAGCGCGTCCGCTTTTTCCGGGCCGCAAGCGTCGATCAGCGCGCCGAGAATCCAGTCGAGACTGGTCCGCGTCGAGGATGCGCGCGCTCTCTCTACCAGCGCGCGCGTCTTGGTATCCCCGCTTTCGGCGGCCTCAAGTTCGGCGGGCCGCAAGATCGCGAACAAGGCGCGATCAAGGAGCGCGTGATCCTTATAATGACGCCAGTCGATCTCGGCCTCGCCCGCCGCGCGGCCGGCGATCCAGCGCGCGATCGGAAATGAAAATTCGTAGCGGCTTGTCGACCCGGCAATTCCGCTGTCATTGAGAAGGTCGCGCTCGCCGCGCGGCAGGCGGCTCACAAGATCTGGAACCGCAGCAAGGAGCCTTATCGCGGCGCGCCGCGTCGCGGCCTCACCCGGAAAGGCGACCAGAAACAGAAGATCGTCCTGCATGCGAAGGATCGCGCGCGCCGTCTTTGGCGGCCGCGCTTCAAGGCGCGCCAGCAAGTCCTGCTTGCGCGCTTCGGCGCCGTCGCCATAGCGATGGCGGACGCCGATAAGCGCGCCGGCGCTTTTCGCTTCTGCTTGTGCGGCCTTTGTCATCGCCCCTGTCCCGGGCCAGCGCCGCGCCCGGCGCTTCTCACGCCTTGATGCTGCGCCGTTCCGGCGGCGCCGGTTTGAGGCAGATCAAGCACAGCTTTGCGCGCGCCGCTTCCGCGGACGGGGCCGGCGCTGAGGGCGCGGGGGGGCCGCGCTATGCCTGGACGAGCTTTGCTTCCAGCCGCTCGCGCGGGGCGGGCGGCGGCGCTTTTGCGTAGCCGAGGCGGGCGAGCATCTGCACCGTTGCGCCCGGCTGATGGGCGAGAAGTTCGTGGGCGCGGTCGTAAGCCGGCGCCATTTCAGGAAATTCCTGCAGCGCTTGGCTCAAAGGGTGAAACGCCAGTCCTCGCTGCGTCGCCGCCTGATGAATGCGGACCCAGGCGGCGCCAGCGGCAAGCTGGTCGCGGCGCGTGTTTGTCGCCGTTGAGGTCGCGATGAAGGCCGCCGCGCTCGAACACGCTTTTTCGTAGAAGGACAGCGATTCTTCAAACGCCGTTTCGCCGGGCTTGCCTTGCTTTTCGCGCGTGAAAACGCCGGCGAGCGCTAAGGCCTCGAGCATCGGCCCGCCGAGCGACAGGCCCCAGGGTTGCGCCTCGATTTCTTTCTTGCCGATGCGCGTCACCGCGATCGATTCAGCGCGCGTCCGCGGCAGCGTCCACTCGATTTTCCAGGCGTCTGTCGCCAGCGCGCGCAGCTCGGCGACGCCGTTCGGATCCGCAATCGTACGAGCAGCGACGCCTTCGACGCTCGCACCAGCGATCTCCGTCAGCAGGCGCGGCTCGACGGCGCGCTCCTCGAACGGCGCGCGGTTGGTGCGACGAAGCGGCGCTGACCAGAACAAGGGATCGCGTTTCGCGCCGGCGCCCGCCCTCAGCCGCACGCGCGCGACGGGGCGCGTGTCGAGCGTCGGTTGCGGCTCGCCCTCTGGAAAGGGATCGACTTCCGCCAGCAGCCCCTTCTCGGCGGCGGCTTGGCGGAACAGTTCAAGGAAACAGCCAAAGCCGATCGTGATCTGGCGGCTTGGCGGATCGGTCTCGGGCAGCAGCCGCGCGGTGTCGCAATAAACGGCGAGCGCGTCATCGCCTTCAAGCGCGACGCGCCATGGCTGCATGTTGTGCGGATTGGGCGCGAGGATCGCGAAGGCAAGCGCGTCAAGGCGCGGATCGCCGAAGCTTTGCCCCGCGCGGCTCCACGGTTCGAGCGCGCGGCGCGGCGTGCGCGTAAAGATGAAGGCGCCGGCGCCGGTGAGCCCGGCGACAATCACCGCCGCCCCGCCAGCTTGCAACAAAACCCGCCGTGTCGTCATCCCCGCGCCTTCATTCTCTTCCCGTCTTCTAGAATAGGGCCGCCGCGCCCGCCAGACGGCGCAGCCGAAATCTCAAGCGAATATCGCAAGAACCGCGCTGATCGTCGCAAGCGACAACAGCGTCGTCGCCGCGATCGCCGACGCCGTCTCATCGATATAACGCCCATGCTGGCTGGCGATGACATACGCCCCGACAGCGGTCGGCACGACGGTGAAAAGCGCAAGCGCGCCGCGATAGGCGGGATCGTCGACGCCTGCGAGGAGAAGCGCAGCGAAGCAGGCGGCGGGAAGAACGCCCATCTTCACCGCGACGATCGCCAGCGTCTTGCCGCCGGATTTTCGCAGGTCAAGGCGTGCGCGCGTCGCAAAGAACAGGCCCAGCGAAAAAAGCCCGACGGGACCCGCCGCGCGCGCGATGAGATCGAGCACCGCGCGCACTGTTTGCGGGACGTCGATCCCGAGCAGCGCAAAAGCAAATCCCGCAAGCGCGGCGGCCACAAGCGGGTTCGTCAAGGGGCGCTTCAGCGCCTGACCTATGGCGACGGCGCCAGAGGCGCTCTTGTCGCGCGGCGCCATCAAAACCGCACCGACGCTGATGATGACGATCCCCTCGACCAGCATCAAGGTCACAAAGGGCCTCGCCCATCCCTCGACGCCGAGCGCGATCGGCAGGCCGAGGAAGACCGCGTTGCCGAGCACCGAAGCAAAAGCGTGCGCGCCGGCGTCTTGCGGGTCGAGATTGAACATCCGGCGCGCGAGAGCGTAGGCAAGCCCCATGACCGCGACAGCGGTAACGCCGTAACTGAGCGCAAGAAGTCCGTCATCGCCGCCAAGGCCGGTCGCCTTCGACATCAGCGCGAACAGCGCCGCCGGAAAGCCGAAGCGGAAGACGAAGCGGTTGAGGGCCGCGGCGTCATCGGCGCCGGCGAGATTGAACCGGCCCGCAGCGAAGCCGACGCCGATCACGGCGAAGACCGGCAAGGCGACATCGATGACCGCTGACATGAAGCCCCGCCCGAAACAGCGGGCGTCCATCGCGCACGGCGCGCATCGCTGTCAATTTGACCGGAAGGGATCGAACAGGCGCCAGGCGCCTCGGGTCCCGGGGGCTGGGGGCGATTGAGTAACCGGTTGCTCCGGCGCCGGCGCCTGTTCGACAGGGGCGAGGTTCAGCCCTGATTGCGGCGGCGCGACGGGCGAAATGGGGCGAAAGCGTGGTTAACGGGATCGTGACGCGCGCCGGCGGGCGGCCTATCAGGCTCCAGCCATGAGCGATCCTGATCTTCTAGCCCGCGTCCTTTATCGCGACGGCCTGATGCTCGTCATCGACAAGCCCGCCGGCTTGCCAGTGCACGCGCGGCCCGGAACGAAAAAGGGCGAAGGGGCCCCGAGCCTTGAAAATTACTTCCACCAGCTGCGCTTCGGCCTGCCGCGCGACCCGGCGCTGGCGCACAGGCTTGATCGCGACACGACCGGCTGCCTCGTCCTCGGCCGGCATCCCAAGGCCCTGCGCAAGCTGCACAAGCTGTTTCTCGAAGGTCGCATCGAAAAGACCTATTGGGCGATCTGTCGCGGCGTTCCAGAAAAGCTGTCGGGCGCGATCGACGTCGCTTTGAAAAAAGGGACCGAGCGCGCCGGCTGGAAGATGAGCGCCGCAGCGCCCGGGGACGAAGGCGCGATGACGGCGGTGACGACCTATCGCACGCTGAAAACGATGGACGGGCTTTCGTTCATCGAAGCGAAGCCGAAAACGGGGCGTACGCATCAAATCCGCGTGCACCTCAGCGCCATCGGCGCGCCGATCCTCGGCGATCCGCTTTACGGCGACCTGACGAAAGAGGAGCGCGCCGGGCCGATCATGCTGCACGCCCGCCGCGTCGTCGTACCGATCTCGAAAAACAGGGAGCCGGTGACGGTCGAGGCCCCGCCGCCCGCATGGATGGCGGCGATGCTCGCCCGCTTCGACGCGCGCGCCTGAGCGATCTGTTAACGCGGCCTTAGCGCAGCGGCCTGCATTCTCGCGCCGATGCAAATCGCAACGGGATCGCTCGAAGGCGGAACGACGGCGCGCGCCGGGGCGGCGCTGACGCGCGCCGGCGGCCCGGTCTTCGCGATCATCCTGATACTGACGAGCGTCTTTTCAGCGCTGCTATTCGACCTCCGGGCCGACAAGATCTTCGCCCTGCCAATGAGCGCGGCGGAAGCGTCGGCCGAGGACCTTGTCGCGTTCAAGCGGGCGGCGGCGATGGCGGCGGAGGGGCGCGCGGCGGACGCCTACGACGCGGGGGCGTTCCGCGCGGGACTGTCGCCGGAGCATGAAGGACTGCTATGGCTCAACCCGCCGCATGGATTGCTTTTGGTCGCGCCGTTGGCGACTGCGCCTTATGGGACGGCGAAGCTTGCGCTCCTTCTCCTGACGGCCCTGTCGCTGGCGGCGATCGGTGTTCTGGCGCGCGCGCCCCTTTGGGCGATCGCGGCGCTCATCGTGTCGCCGGCGGCGTTCGCATCGCTCCTTGTAATGCAGACGGGGCCGCTCATCGCGCTTGGGCTTTTCGCTGCCTTTTTGCTCGCGCCGTCGCGGCCGATGGCGGCGGGCCTGATCCTCGCGCTCCTTACAGTCAAGCCGCAATATGGGTTGATGGCGCCAGTATTCCTTGTCGCGCTCGGCCATTGGCGCGCGATCGGCTGGGCTTCATTATTCAGCGCCGCTCTCGTTGCTCTGTCGATCGCGGCCTATGGCGCGGCGCCATGGGCGGCGTTCCTCCAGTCGATGACGGGCGGCGCGATGGCGGCGCACGGCGCCAATCTGCACCGCGACATGGTTTCGGCGGGTTCGACGCTGTTGAAACTCGGCGCCGGCCCTCTCAGCGGCGCAGGGCAAGCGGCGGTAGTCGCCGCTTGCGCGGGGTTGACTTTCGTCGCGGCGCGCAAGCTGCCGCGCGACGCGGCGATCGGCGCCGCACTTCTTGCTTCGGCCGCCGCATCGCCTTCGCTCTGGGTTTACGACTGGACGTTGATCGCAGCAGG
>DNZB01000094.1:1629-5682 GCA_003506635.1 Parvularcula sp. | reverse complement strand
CGTCGCGGGGCGCTTCATTCCGCCGCGCGGTGGTCCGAGGGCCCGGCGGGAGGGATGAGATGAAGGGCCTGTCGCAAGAATTTAGCGCCGCCGCGCCGCGATTTTGTTGCGCGCTTTGCGCGCATCAAGATAGGCAGGCGGAATGGGCCAGATAAGCGTCGCGCCGTCGATTCTTTCCGCCGATTTCGCCCGGCTCGGCGAAGAGGTGTCGGCCGTCACTGCGGCCGGCGCCGATTTTATCCATGTCGATGTGATGGACGGGCATTTCGTGCCGAACCTGACCATCGGCCCGGCGGTCATCAAGTCGATCCGCCCGCATTCGAAGCTGCCGTTCGACGTCCACCTGATGATCGCGCCGGTCGATCCCTTCATCGAGGACTTCGTAAAGGCGGGCGCGGACATCCTGACGGTCCACCCCGAAGCGGGCCCGCATCTGCACCGGACCTTGCAGGCGATCCGCGCGGCCGGCGCACGGCCCGGCGTCGCGCTCAATCCTGCAACGCCCGTCGCCGCGATCGAACCTGTTCTCGGCGACGTCGATCTCATTCTCGTCATGAGCGTCAATCCCGGCTTCGGCGGGCAGGCGTTTATCGCCTCGCAGCTCCGAAAAATCGAAACCATCCGTACCCTGATCGACCGGTCCGGACGCGAGATCTTGCTCGAAGTCGACGGCGGCGTGAACGCCAAGACGGCGCGGGGCGTCATCGACGCGGGCGCCGCGGTGCTGGTCGCCGGGTCGGCGATCTTCAACGGTGAAGCTGGAAATTATGCGGCGAACATCGCCGCGTTGCGGAGCGGGCGCGTTTAACGGTGCAGTCAGCAAGAAAGAAACCCGCCGGGGGGGCGCTCGCCTCCGACGTGATCGACCGGGTGTCGCGCGCCTGGGGCGAAAGCCTCTTTTATCAAGCGCAACTCGACGGCCCCGCGCCCGACCGGCTCGGCCATCAGCCGATCGATCCTTATGAACCGGACGCCGAGCTTGGCGACGCGATCTTGCGCGGACGCTTGTCGATAAGCGCTCAGACGGTCGATTGCTACGGCGATCTTGAACGGCTCTGGGAGCTCGCCGGGCGCGAGGGGCCGCTTCATGATTTCATGCATCAGTTTTTGTGGCTGCGCCATCTGGCGCGCTTCGGCGTGCGCGCCAAGGAGCCTGCGACGCGCCTTGCGCGCGCATGGTTCGACGCGCACGAGCGCTGGTCGCCGGACGGCTGGGCGCCCTATACGACAGGTGAACGCCTTATTCAACTCTGCTGCCACGGACAACTGGTGCTCGCCGCCGGCGATGCGCTGTGGCGAAGCCGCGTGCTGTCCTCGATGGCGCGTCAGACCAGGCACCTCGCGCGCGCCGGCCACCGCGCCGGCACGGCCTATGAGCGCCTGATGACCGCGACCGCGCTCACCGTCGCGGCTCTGTCGCTGCCGGGCTGCGAAGCAGCGAGCGAGAAGGGCCTTGAACTGCTTCGCCGCGAGCTGCGTTTGCAAATCAGGCCGGACGGCGGCCACATCAGCCGCAATCCGTCGCGGCAGCTTGAACTGGTCGTCCGCTTGCAGATGGTTCTGAAGGCGCTTGAGGCGCAGCGGCTGACGCCGCCGGGGTTCCTGAAGCATATCGTCGGGCGCGCGGCGGCGCATGCGCAGCTGTTCCGGGCCGGCGACGGCAAGCTCGCCGTCTTCAACGGCGGGACGGAAGACGACGGCGGCGCGCTCGTCGCCGCGCTCCGGTCGGTCGAGCAGGACGTCGAACCCTCGGGCTTTGCGCGGCATTCGGGATTCCAGCGTCTCGAAGCGGCGCGCGGCGTCGTCATCGCGGATGTCGGGGCGGCGCGCGGCGGGGCGATCGCTTCCAACGCCTATCAGAGCGGCGCGTCGTTTCATTTTTCGTCGGGCCGCAGCCGGATCGTCGTCAATTGCGGTTCGGGCGACCAGATGCCGGGCGAGTGGCCGGCAGCCTTGCGCCTCGCCGCCGCGCACTCGACCGTTTCCGTCGATCCGCCCGCGGCCGCCGGACAACTTTTCCGCGGCGCCGTCATCACCCATCGCCGCGCCGAGGAACAGCGCGGCCAGCTTCTGGAAATTGAGCGCGCCTTCGCTGGAGAGGGATCGGCGGGGCAGGGCCTGACGCATTTGCGAAGATTTTACCTGGCTTCTCGCGGGGACGATCTGCGCGGCGAGGACCGGCTTTCGCGCGCCGCGCCGGCGATCGGCGGGATATGGAAATTGCGGTTTCATCTGCACCCCGGCGTCAAAGCCTCGCTGGCGCGCGACGCAAGCTCCGTCATTCTGGCGCTGCCGAACAAGGAAGGCTGGCGCTTTCGCGCGAATACCGACGCGGTCGCGCTCGAAAAAAGCGTTTATTGCGGCGCCGGCGGACGGCCGCAAGCGACTGAACAAATCGTCATAACGCCGCCGGCGGCGGCCGGCTTGGAAGGCGCCGCGCCCCGCGATATCGTCGTCAAATGGAGTTTTCGCCGGATGGACGGCGTCTGACGCCGCGCCGCACGGGAGAGGGGACGCGCGTGCTCAAGAATGTCCTGCGCCGTTTGCGGATCGGCACACGCCCTGCGCCGCCGGAAGACCTGCTCCGGTCGATTGACGTCGCCGATCTCCTGAAGAGGCCGCAGCGCCGGATCGACCAGCGCTTTTCACGCCGCCTCGTCGAGGGGAAGCGCGTTCTCATCACCGGCGCCGGCGGCACGATCGGATCGGAACTTGCGCGTCAGGCCGCGGCGCTCAATCCGCAGCGCCTCGCGCTGATCGATAATTCCGAATTCAATCTCTATCAGATCGACATGGAACTGCGCGAAGCGGGCCATGGCGAGCGCCTGTTCACGTCGCTGACCGATGTCTGCTGCAAGGAACATCTCGACCGCGTCTTCGACATTTTAAAGCCCGACGTCGTCCTTCACGCGGCCGCCTACAAGCATGTGCCGATCGTCGAGAACAATCGCTGTGCGGGCGCGCTCGTCAACGTGCTTGGCGCGAAGCTCGTTTTCGACAATGCGACGCGCGTCAAGGCCGAGAAAGTCGTCTTCATCTCGACCGACAAGGCGGTCAATCCGTCAAGCTTCATGGGCGCGACGAAGCGGATCGCCGAACTTTACGCCCAAGCGCTCGACGTCGCGCAGAACGAGACCCGTTTCGTAACGGTGCGCTTCGGCAATGTCTTCGCCTCAACCGGCTCCGTCGCGCCGCTCTTTGCGCGCCAGATCGCGAATGGCGGCCCGGTGACGGTGACGCACCCCGACATCCAGCGCTTCTTCATGACGACGCGGGAGGCCGTGCAGCTTGTGCTCCAGGCGGCGAGTCTCGATCCCGCGCAGAAATCGGTGCTGACCCATGACGGGCGCATCTTCGTGCTCGACATGGGCGAGCCGGTGAAGATCCTCGATCTCGCCAAGCGGATGATCGAGGCCGCGGGCCTTGTCCCCGGCAAGGATATCGAGATCCGGTTCTCAGGGCTTCGCCCCGGCGAGAAATTGTTCGAGGAGGTGTTTCTCGATACCGACAAACTTGTCGCGACGGGCGCGGACGGCGTTCTTCTCGCCTCGCCGGCGATGATCGACCTGCCGCTCCTTAATCCGCGCCTCGGCGAGGTGGTGAAGGCCGCGCGCGAAGGCGACCGCAAATCGCTCGACGCCGCCGTTCATGCGCTGGTGCCGGAATTCAGCCCGGCCCTCGGCGAAGGCCACGGCGCGCGCCAGGCGCCGTGAGCGCGGCGACCCAAATAAGGGTCATTTTTCCGGCATGACCCAGGAAAGGGTCGCGCTGGCGCCTTGACCGTCCGCCGGCCATGCATCAGGCGAGTGCGGCCGCAGCCGAATGAGATGGAGTATTCTGAATGAGCAGCCCCGCGCCCGTTCGCCGCGCGCTGATTTCCGTTTCGGACAAGACCGGCCTTGAAGACTTCGCGCGCCGCCTCGCCGCCGCGGGCGTCGAACTTGTCTCGACGGGGGGGACAGCGGCCGCGCTGAAGGGCGCGGGGCTATCCGTGCGCGACGTGTCGGACCTTACCGGATTTCCGGAAATGATGGACGGGCGCGTCAAGACGCT
>DNZB01000094.1:0-1615 GCA_003506635.1 Parvularcula sp. | reverse complement strand
TTTGCCCTTAAAACCCCTCCTGTTAGAGCATAGCTGCAACTTCAGGGGTCTTTATGAGTATCAAAATCAAACGCGCCGTCATTTCCGTTTCCGACAAAACAGGGATCGAGGATTTTGCGCGCCGCCTGCACGCAATGGGCGTTGAGATACTCTCGACCGGCGGCACGTCGGCTCTGCTCGAAAAAGCGGGCATCCCTGTAAAAGACGTCTCCTCCCACACCGGCTTCCCCGAGATCATGGACGGGCGCGTCAAGACGCTGCATCCAAAGGTGCACGGAGGCCTGCTCGCGCAGCGCGATAACCCGGCGCATGTCGCAGCGATGCATGCGCACGGGATCGAGCCGATCGATCTTCTCGTCGTCAATCTCTATCCGTTCGAGGCGACGGTCGCGAAGGGCGCCGATTACGATACGACGGTTGAAAACATCGATATCGGCGGCCCGGCGATGATCCGCGCGGCGGCGAAAAATCACGGGGATGTCGGCGTCATCGTCGATGTCGAGGATTATGGGCCGGTCGCGGACGAAATCGGGCGGACGGGCGGTCTTTCGTCCGGAACGCGCAAGCGGCTCGCCGCGATCGCTTATGCGCGCACCGCCGCCTATGACGCCGCCATCGGCGCCTGGTTCGCGCAGGAAAACGGCGACACGTTTCCGCGCCGCTATTCGATCGCGGGATCGCGCGTTGCGAGGCTGCGCTATGGCGAGAACCCGCACCAGGAAGCCGCCTTCTATGCAAGCGGCAAGGCCCGTTACGGCGTTGCGACCGCGCGCCAGCTGCAAGGGAAAGAACTTTCCTACAATAATCTGAACGACGCCGACGCCGCCTATGAGCTAATTGCGGAGTTTGGAACCGAGCGCCCGAGCGTCGCCATCATCAAGCACGCGAACCCGTGCGGCGCGGCCAGCGCCGATACGCTCGCCGAGGCATGGGACCTGGCGCTGCGCTGCGATCCGGTTTCGGCCTTTGGCGGCGTCATCGCGCTTAACCGCCGCCTCGATCGCGCGACGGCGGAGCGCGTCACCGCCATCTTCTCCGAAGTCATCATCGCGCCGGAGATCGACGATGATGCGCTCGACCTCGTGCGCGCGAAGAAGAACCTGCGCGTGCTCGCGGCGGGCGGCGTTCCCGATCCCGCCGAGGGCGGACTTGTGATGCGCCCGCTCGCCGGCGGGTTCCTTCTCCAGTCGCGCGACAGCGGCCGCGTCGCGGCGCGCAATCTGAAGGTTGTGACCAGACGCAAGCCGGGCGACGCCGAAATGCGCGACATGCTCTTCGCCTTCCGCGTCGCCAAGCATGTGAAGTCGAACGCCATCGTCTATGTGAAGAATGAAGCGACGGTCGGCGTCGGCGCGGGGCAGATGAGCCGCGTTGATTCAAGCCGCATCGCCGCTCAAAAGTCCGCGGACGCCGCGAAGGCGGCGGGCCTCGCGGCGCCGCTTGCGACGGGTTCCGTCGTCGCTTCGGACGCGTTCTTTCCGTTCGCGGACGGATTGCTGGCGGCGGCGGAGGCCGGGGCGACGGCGGTCATCCAGCCCGGCGGATCAATGCGCGATGACGAGGTCATCAAGGCGGCGGACGATGCAGGTCTTGCCATGGTCTTCACCGGCATGCG
>DNZB01000042.1:1237-10207 GCA_003506635.1 Parvularcula sp. | reverse complement strand
TGCGTCCTGGTCTCCTGAAGGCAGCGCTCATCTGCGCTGGCGTCCTTCTGCTTGCGGCTTGCGCCTCGACCTCGGGCACGGGGCCCTCGGGGCCGGTCGTCATCGGCGAGGATGAGGCCGGGCCGATCGATCCGCGCCTTGCGCCGGCCGATGGCCGCGAGCGCGCGCGCTATGACGAGCGGCGCTTCGTCAATCCGCTCCACATGCAGAATGCCGAGCCGGTGCGGGTCGGGCTTCTCCTCCCCTTCACCGGCGCGACCGAGGCGGTGCAGCAGGTCGCCTCCTCGATGTTCGACGCCGCGCAGCTCGCCGCGTTCGAGGCGGGCGATGACCGTTTCCTCATCATTCCGAAGGACACGCGCGGCACGGCCGAAGGGGCGGCGGCGGCGGCGCGCTCGGCGCTCGCCGACGGGGCGGAAATCCTCCTCGGCCCGCTTTTCTCGGAGGAAGCCGCGGCGGCCGCGCCCGTCGCGCGGGCCGCGAACGCGCCGATGATCGCCTTTTCATCCGACATTGAAACCGCGGGCGACGGCGTCTGGCTGCTGAGCTTTCCACCCGAGATTGAGATCGCCCGCGTCACCGATTTCGCGATGCGGAACGGCAAGGAGCGTTTCGGCCTCCTCGCGCCCGCGAACGAATATGGCCAGCGCGTTTCGACGGCGTTTTCCAAGGAACTTGCGGTCAGGGGCGGCGTCCTCGTCCATGAGGAACGCTACGAACAAGAACCAGATGCGATGCTTGCGCCCGCAAAGCGCCTCGCCGCGTACTCCAAGGCGATCATCCCGCCCGAACTCCGGCACGGCTATGACCCCCGTAATCCGCGCGCGGTGGGCGGCGGCGGCGACAATGCGCAAGGCTATCAGGCGGTCTTGATGCCGGAGCAAGGAACGCTCCTGCGTGCGCTCGCGCCGCTGCTTCCCTATTACAACGTCAACATCAACGAGGTGAAACTGCTCGGCGTGTCGGCGTGGAACAATCCGCGCCTGACGCGCGAACCGGCGCTGAAAGGCGGCTGGTTCGCCGCGCCCGATCCGGCGATCACGCGCGATTTCGAAGACCGGTTTCGCGCGGCCTTCGGCGAGACCCCGCCGCGGCTTTCCTCGCTCGCCTATGATGCGACGCTGCTTGCGGCGCGCCTCGGACAGGCGCCGCGGCGGCGCGATCGCTTCGATGAACGCCTCATCATCTCCCGTTCGGGTTATTTCGGCGCTGACGGACTTTTCCGCTTCACGCCCGAAGGCACGATCGAGCGCGGTCTCGCCATCCTTGAAATCCAGCCGGGCGGCATCCGCGTCGTCGATCCCGCGCCGAAATCCTTCGCGGCGGGAAGCTAGCCATGCGCGCGTTTCTGGCGGGGATTTGCGCCCTGGCGCTCGGCGGCGCAGCGCTCGCTGACGACATCGCGGCGAACGATGCGGCGGCGGCGCTCACGGAGTTTCGCGCGGCCGTTGCGACGGCGCAGCAGCACGCGGACGAGCGTTACGCCTTCACGCTCGACTTCCGCGACCTGACCGACGGCGACGGACGCGTCTTTCGCGTGCGCTTTGATCCCAGAAAGCCGTCCGGCGCGCGCTGGACCGCGATTGATCCGCCGAAGGATCAATACGGGAAAGAAGAAATGGCCGCCTTCGAGCGCATGACGCGCAATGACGAAGCCGACGATTCGCTCGTCTATGAGGGCCTTGCTGAAACTCTTGGGGAAACGCGCCTTGTGTCCGCGGACGCGGATCGCGCCGTCTTCGCGATTCCCTTGAGCGATCCCGAAACGCCGGCGGCGGTCAAGGAGGCGCTGGCGGCCACCGCAACGCTCGACCGCAAGGGCGGCTTCATCGCGTCCGTCGAAATTCGCTCGACAAGGGCGTTCAAGCCTGCGGCGGTCGCCAAGATCAAGGCGATGCGCCAGCTGCAACGCTACGGCGCGCCCTCCGGCGATGGCCCGGCGTTGTTGATCGCGACGGAATCCGACGCCGAGGGGAGCGCGATGTTCAAATCCTTCGCCTCGAAAGCGCGGCTTTCCTATTCGGACTTCGAGAAGGTCGACGCGCCCCCCCGCGCGGCGAAGAAGAGCGCGGCTAATCCTTCCCGGCCTTGACCAGGAATTGATCCGTCCGGATGCGCAAGGTGCGCGTGGCGACCGAAATCTCGGCCATGAAGAAGCCAAAACCGCCGATGACGGCGATCATGGCGAGCGCAAAGAGGGCGGCGACAAGTCCGTAGAGCGGCGCGCCGACGAGCGCGCCGGCGAACAGCAGCGCGACGTCGATCGCGACAAGCAGCGCCGCCGCCGACCACAGATAGATCGCGTAATTGGCGAGGCTGATCCGCCTTGAGAGGCCGTTGAGCTCGGCGATCGCCGCCGCGCGCGCGGGGCCTTCACCTTCAGCGTCGACTTCCTTCTTCAGCATGCGAGACCGGTCGACGACGCGGGCAAGGCGCTGCGTCGCGACATTGAGAAACGACCCGATGGCGACCAGCAGAAAGACCGGCGCGACCGAAAGCTGGATGATCCGGCCGATGCCGTCGATGTGGTTTTCCATGCGCCCGTTTTCACCGCGTTCGCAGCGCGGTCAATCGCCGTCAGGCGAAAACCCGTTCCAGCACCGCGTTGAGCAGCCGCCGACCGTTCGGCGTCGCCGCGATGCGTGCGCCGTCGCGAACAAGGAATCCATCGGCAGCGAGCGCGTCGATCGCGGGGCCCAGCGCGGCGAGATCGCTCGCGTCAGCCTCCACGCCGTCGACCGTGCGCAAACCCATCGCGAATTTCTCGATGCGGCGCTCTTCATCCGTCAGGGCTGCGTCGAGCGTCAGCGCATGGCCTTCGCGCCCGACACGCGCAAGATAATCAAAGGGCGCGCGCGCGGTTTCCGTGGCGCGCCGCACGCCCTCGATCGTCACGCGGCCATGCGCGCCGGGCCCGATGCCGAGATAGTCCGCGCCCGACCAATAGGCGCTGTTGTGGCGCGACCGGTGGCCTGCGCCCGCGTGGTTTGAAATTTCGTAGGCAGGCAGGCCCGCCGCCGCCGTGATTTCCTGCGCGGCGTCGAATAGATCCGCGGCGAGCCCGTCGCCCGCCGGCGACCAGCGGCCTTTCGCCGTCTGACGGTCGAAAGCGGTGCCGGGTTCGATCGTCAGCTGATAGAGCGAAAGGTGCCGGAGACCTGCCGCCAGCGCGGCGCGGAGTTCCTCCGTCCACTGACTGATCTCCTGACCGGGCAGCGCGTAGATGAAGTCGGCGCTGACGCGGGGGAAATCCGAGAGCGCGATCTCGATCGCGGCGCGCGCCTCAGCGCCCGAATGATCGCGGCCGAGAAATTTCAGCGCCGCGTCGTCGAAGGACTGCGCGCCGAGCGACAAGCGATTGACGCCGGCGGCGCGAAACCCGGCGAAGCGCGCGGCGTCGGCGGGGTTCGCCTCAAGCGTAATCTCGGCGTCGTCGGCGAAAGCCCAGGCTTTCGCGGCGGCGTCGATCACGGTCGCGATCACCGAATGCGGCGCAAGGCTCGGCGTGCCGCCGCCGAAATAAAGGCTGGTCACGCGCCGTCCCGGCGTCAGCGCCGCCCAGTGCGCCAATTCCGCCGTCAGCGCCGCGGACCACGCCGCGGGGTCGGCGCCCCGCTCCTTGCGCACGTTGAAATCGCAATAGGGACAGATCCGCGCGCAGAACGGCCAGTGGACGTAAATTGCGAAATCGCCGTTCATGAGTTCAGCGTCGGCATCACCCGCTTCATGAAGCCGTCAAACAGCGGCGCGGTGAAGGCGGTGTCGCCATGCGCGCCGCTATAGATCATGCCTTTGCGGATTAGCGCTGTCCGCGTCGGCGCGACAGAGGTCACCGGCCGGCCAAGGGCTTGCGCGATATCGCCGGAACGATGGGCCCCCGGCCCCAGCTCCGCCATCGCGCGCAAGTAACGGCGCTCGTTCGGCGTCACGCGGTCGAACCTCACGCGGAAAAAACTCTCGTCCAGTTCGGCGATAGAAAGTTTCGAGGCGGTCGTCGCGTCCTTCGCGTCGATCGGGGATTTCAACGCGACGTCCCAGGCGTGTTTTCCCCATTCCTGAAGGAAATAGGGATAGCGTCCGGTGTCGCGCAAGATCGCCGCCAACGCTTCATCCGTATACGAAGCGCCTGCCGCTTCGGCGGGGCCCGCGAGCGCGGCGCGGGCGGCGGCCTCATCAAGGCGGCCGATCTCGACGAACTCGAACAGGCGCTCGGCGTAAGATTTGGCGTCGCCCGTTCGCCCTAAAAGCTGCGGCAGGCCGGCGGCGACCATCGTCACGGGCGCGTTGTCCTGGCCCGAACGGTGCAGCGCGGAGATCAGCGCGGCGAGTTGGCGCTTCTCGACATATTGAAGTTCGTCGATGAAGAACGCGAAGGCGGTCTTGCGCTCGGCCGCGGCGGCGCCGACGGCGGCGAATAGATCGACGAGATCGAATTCCAGGTCGCCGGAATCCGCAAGGCCGGGCTCGGCGGGAAACTCGACGCCGACTTCGATGTCGCCATATTTGACTTTGAGCGCCTTCGCGAACCCGGCGAGCGCCTGCATTGATCGTTTGAGCTTGTCGCGCAGCGCTTCGCCGTGGCTGAGCTTGAGAAGCGCGGCGCGCAGCGTGGGGACAAGAAGCGCGGGAAGCGACCGGCCTTCGGGCGCCTCGATCATCGCTGTTGCGACGCCGCGCGCCTCCGCGTCGCGGCGCATGGTGTTGAGAAGGACGGTCTTGCCGACGCCCCTTAGCCCGTAGAGGACGACGCTGCGGGAGGAGCGCCCGGCCCGCAGGCGATCAAGCGCGATTGAAATGCGTTCAATAATGTCATCGCGACCCGTCAGGTCCGGCGGTTTGGCGCCGGCTCCGGGTGTGTAAGGGTTTTTCCGGGGGTCCATTTAGAGCGATCTAAGGTGAGTTTATAGGTTCTCGATAAACCAGCCTTACTTTGCTTTAACTCAAGCCTCCAGAGACGCGGCGACCAGCTTTCGGAAGGCGTCCGCCCTGTGAGAGTTGGCGTGTTTCGTCTCCGGATCGAGCTCTGCGAAGGTCTTTTCGTAGCCCACCGGAACGAAAACCGGGTCAAAGCCGAAGCCCATGGTTCCACGCGGCGGCCAGGTCAGCCGCCCCTCGACCCGCCCCAGGAAGGTCTCCACATGCCCGTCCGGCCAGGCGAGCGCGAGGCAGCAGACGAAACGCGCCGAACGGTCATCGGCGCCCGCATCCCGCAATTCCCGCTCAACCCGGCCCATCGCGACGTAAAAATCCCGGCCTGTGGGCGTTTGCGCCCAGTCGGCGGTGTGAACGCCTGGCCGGCCGCCAAGCGCGGCGACCTCAAGCCCTGAATCATCGGCAAGGGCCGGAAGCCCGGAGCCCCGCGCCGCCGCCAGGGCCTTCAGGCTGGCGTTGCCTTCGAAGGAATTCTCGGTTTCTTCCGGCGCCGGCAGGCCAAGCGCGCCAGCGGCCACCGCCGTCACCCCGTACGGGGCGACCAGCGCGTTGATCTCCTTCACCTTTCCGGCGTTATGACTGGCGATCACCAGTTTTTCCGCAATCAATTTCCGATGCTGCATCCAGCGGTCCTTATCGCTCTTCGAAAAAAAATTATCGTTTTTCGACGAAAACCTCTTGCATCGTTTTTCGATAAGTGTATATCGTTATTCAACAAGACGGAGATGAACTCCGCCCCCGGCAGGAAGATCGGAAACAGCCGGAAGACGTGCCTTAAAGACAAAAAAGAGCGGCGGGGTTTCCCACGCCGCTCAGGAAAAAACAGCCAAAACGCGTTCGCGCACCAACGAAAGGAAATTCAGATGTTACGCAATCACGCCGATTCCAGCATCGGCAATGTCAGCCGGTTTGTCAACGCCCTCGTCACAACCGCGATGGTCACGATGATCGGCGCTTCCTATTTCGCGGCGCTCGGCCGTCTCGTCATTGCTTAACGGCGCAAGGCGCCGCGGTCCCGGAAATCCGGGACGCGCGGCGGGAAGGAAGACGCCATGACCAAAGCCTTCTCGCTCCTCCTCGCAGCAGCGCTCGCCGGCGCTGCGCTCCTCTTCGCCGCCGCGCTCGCGCAGTCGGGCGGCGATGCGGAAAAAGCAGTAAGCCGCCTGTGCGCCGAAAGGTTGTGCGGCGTCGTCATCTTCTGAGAAGACGAGCGACGCCGCCGCGCATCCGGGAGCCCGCATCATGATCAAAGCCATCGGCAAGGGATCGCTCGCCTCCATTCTCGCGGTCGCGCTGCATGTCGTGCGCGTCGTCGTCTGGATCGCCTTCGCCGGCCTTTCGGCGGCGATCGTCGCCATTCCCTTCCTTCCGGCGCTCGCCCGTTTCGTCGGCGCGGAAGGCGACATCGACGTCGACGCCGGCGACTTCGTCGAGGTGCTGAAACATTTCATCACCTTCGGCGTCACGCTCTTTGTCGTCGAGCGCCTGCTTGAAATCCTGAAGACGCTGCGCTTCGGCTCGCCCTTCGTGAAGGAAAACGCCGATTGCTTCCGCAAGCTCGGCTGGGCGCTTCTGATCGGCGAAGGCTCGAAAATCGTCATCAGCATCCTTGCCGCCATTTTCGACGCCGATGTCGACGCCGGCCTTGACGGCATCACCCTCATCTCCGTCGCCGCCGTGTTCGTGCTGTCGGAAGTCTTCCGCGAAGGCGCGCGCATGAAGGAAGAGCAGGACCTCACCGTCTGATGTCGATCTCCGTCAAACTCGACCGGGTGCTGCTCGACCGCGGGATGAGCCTGACGGAACTGTCGGAGCGCGTCGGCGTGACGATCGCGAACCTTTCAATCCTCAAGACCGGCAAAGCCAAGGCGATCCGCTTTTCAACGCTCGAGGCGATCTGCAAGGAGCTGAAATGCCAGCCGGGCGACATCTTGTTCTTTGAAGATGACGGCAAGCCGATCCGGCATGATGATTGAAGCGCCGCCGGGACGGCCCCTGCCGCCGGCCGACGTGCGCGAAATCGGGCTTCCGGGCGACCCGGGCCCTTGCAGGGTCGGCGCTGTGTCGATTGGATGTCCGAACGAAGACAAGACGGCGGATCGGCGGGCGCTGCGTCATGAAGGTCCTTCTCAAGGACAGACTCGTTATCCTGATTTCCGAGACTGATGCGGAGCAAGCCGCGCTCACGGCGTGGAATCTGGCGCATCACGGGCACGTGCTGCTCGCACGCGCGGATGCGGCCACCGCAGGCCGATCGCTCGTTCTTGACGACCTTGGCGAGCGGGACGACGCCTGCCGCGCGCCGATCAATGTCGTCAGCGCCAGTTCGGACCCGAACGTGCGGCTGATCGGCAACTTCGCCGAAACGCCGTTTGAACTCGACGGCGCCAATTATCGCAGCGTCGAATCCTTTTGGCAGGGCCTGAAGTTTCCGTCTGCGGAGGATCGGGCGCGCCTCGCGGCGATGAACGCGCGGGAAGCGCGGGGCAGAGGCGCGCGCCAGGGCTATCAAGGCGTGATCGAATACGCCGGCGCGCAGATCATTCCCGGTACGGCGGACCATTGGCGCCTCATGGAGGCGGCGTGCCGGGCGAAGTTCGATCAGAACGACGCGGCAAGGGCCGCCCTGCTTGCGACGGGCGATCGCCCTCTGACGCATCGCCTCCGCCGCGACAGTCAGACGATCCCGGGCGTCATCATGGCTGAGATATGGATGCGCACCCGGCAATGGCTGCGGCGAGATGTGGAAAAAGGTGCGCCGCGGCAAGCGTCCGGGCAGCGCTCCGGCGACATCGCTTGAAGCGCGAGGCGCGGCCCGCCCGTTCCTCGCAATCGCGCCGCTCATCAGTCGGGCGGCGCCGCAGCCAAGCGGATTTCTGACGGCCTGCGCCGGGCGGCGGGGGAGACGCGACTTCACGCCGGCGCGCCGATTGTCCATAAATAAAGGGAAATCCTTCAACAGGAGGGGCAAGTGACGGGCGATGGCGCGGCGAAAGCGGAGCGGCGAGGCTGGCGTCGCCGGGCGGTTACGTTCCTCATCGGCTTTGGAATATCGCTGATCGTCGGCCGCATGTTCGAGCTGGTCAGCAATCGCGAAACGCTTGCCGCGGCGCAGCGCGTCCAATCGGAATGGTTCACCGCTCTGTCGAAAGCCTCTCCATTCGCCGTGGCCGACGGCTTCAACTTGCAATTGCGGACGATCCTCGCCGAGGGCCAGGCGCATCTTGCGTTCAATGACGCCGGCGAGGCCGTCAACGTCACCTCTGACGGAGACCTGGTTCGTCCGCTGGTCGCGCCGTTCAGGGCCTTCCTCGCCACGGTTGTCGCATTCATCGCCGGGGGAGGGGCCGTCAATCTGTCGCTGATGGCGATGGGAGCGCTCGCGGTCGGCGTCATCAATCTCCGCGTCTCCAAAGGAAGGTCCGCGTTTTTCAACCCGGCGCCGACCAACTATTTTTTCGGGCCGTTCGCCGTCATCGCCGCGGCGAGCGTGATCGCCCTGTTATTGAAAGCGCTGATGCTGGCGGCGCTTGGCGGGCTCTCGTGGCTGACTTCGCTCGCCGGCGCCGCCGCCGGCGCGACTGGCGTTGCGGGCTTTTGCTGGTACTGCGTCGTAAAGCTCGGCGAAAAAGGCGCCGAGCACGCGCTTACGCCGCGCCTCTAGGGCGGAGATCCCCTGATGACGCGCCGATCGGAATCGAACGTGCTTCGCCTCTTCCTGCGCTTGCTCGCGACAGCGATTTCAGCGGCGCTCGCCGCGCTCGCCTCGGCGTTCATCGCCTACTGGATCGGATATGCGCTCATCGAAATGCGAATCATCCGGCCGGACAGCTTCGTCGATGACGACGCCGCGCTGAAGAACATCGGCGTCGCCATGATCGGCGGCCTCGCCGGCCTCGTGATCGGCGCCGTGATCGCCTGGCGCGCGTCGCGGCGCCTGAGGTGAGCAGGCGCAGTCCTTCGACGCGCCGCCGCTTCGCCGCGGACGACGACGCGGACTCGGTTTCTTGCAGGATAGAGCGCCGGGCGGAAAAGTGG